>JANNWA010000177.1:0-28012 GCA_031408275.1 Pseudomonadota bacterium | reverse complement strand
AAACCCGCCTTGTTGACCGGGTAGGGGGAAGGGTCGACCGCAGTCCCGTCCAGCCGGACCTTGATCAGGTTGGTGGCGGTGACCTCGTTGTAATTGAGCCCGAACGGGTTGATCAGGTAGTGGCGCTCCGGGCCCGGCACGCGCAGCGTAATGTGGTTGTAGATAAGCTCGGTCCAGCCGAAGAAATCAAAGATTCGATAGCACGCCGCAAGCTCGATGCGCAGGCGCCACTCCTCGTCCCCCATGCCGCCGGGCTTGCGGCGCAACAGCGCTGCGCCGACTTCCATCAGGCCGCCGCGGAGACCGGGCCCGCCGGGGCTTCGCGCGGGCGGGCGGCGCGCTCCTCGTCGATCATCTTCTGCAGCACCCGGCGGAAATGCGCCAGCGGCGCGTCCGAGACTATGCCGTGCATCTTGAAGTCCGGATCCGCATCGAGCACCTGCTGCTGGCCTTCGATGATGAATTTGTCTTCCATGAATCCCTCCACCATGCTGTCGTGCAGGGACAGCGCAATGGTCGGATCGTCCAGCTGGTAGTCGTGCAGGTAGTTCCAGAAGAAGTGGGTGCTGCTGCGTGTTTCGGGCGTGAAGAACTGGCAGTTGCGATACTGCCTGGCCCCTTCGAGGTTGCCCTTGTCGGCGCCAGATCCCGCGGGCGAGAACAGCGTTTCCAAGAAGAAGATCCCGGGTACGTGCATGAGGCCGATGTTGCGGCGGTCGAGCGAGGCATCGTCACGGACGACCTTGCGGTGGAATGGCGGCGGCGCGGAATTCATGCTCCAGCGTTCGACCCGGAACCCCTTGTCCAGCCGCTCCATGGCCACCGGCTTGGTCTTGAACGCGTATTCCTCGGACCCGCCCAGCGTATGGGTATGCACGAACGCCAGGTGCGCGAAATCGGAGAGGTTGTCGACGATGAGCCGGTAGTCCGCGTCGTAGTGCATGTAGTCGGCCTTGCCGCGCCAAGCGGGGCTGCGCAGGTAAGGGATATCGATGATCTTCGCCGGATTGGCCAAGGCCGCATCGCCCATCCAGATCCAGACGATATGGTCGCGCTCGACCACCGGGTAGCTGCAGACCCCCATCTTCGCAGGAACGTCGTCCTGCCCGGGAATCTGCACGCACTTGCCGGTCGAATCGAACTTCAGCCCGTGGTACATGCACCGCACGCAGTCGCCCTCGCGCCGGCCGTTGGAAAGCTTGGCTCCCCGGTGGCAACAGCGATTGTCCAGGGCGACAGCCTTGCCGCTATCCCCTTTGTACAACAGGAGCGACTCTTCAAGGATCGTGCGCGCGAGCAGCTTGCCGTCGATCAGCTCATGATCCCAGGCAGCCACATACCAGCAATTTTTCAAGAAGTTGTCGTACTTGGCCATGGAATTCAGCTCCTCTTGTTTGGACAGGCGTTTGAACCGGCTTGGAATCAGTCTACGAGCGCTCAGGAACGGGATAAAGTGGCGATCTTGGATTCACTGTCCATAAATCTGGACAATCACAACAAATGAACTGGGACGACGTGGATGCGTTTTGCAGCGTGATCGAGCACGGCGGGTTTACCGCCGCGGCGCGCGCGCTGGGGCGCCCCAAGTCGAGCGTGAGCGCATCGGTTGCAAGGCTCGAGGCGCAACTCAATGCCCGCCTGCTGCAGCGGACCACGCGGCGCGTCAGCCCGACGGAGGCGGGGTCCTCCCTGTACCAGGACGTCGGTCCGACCTTCGAAAGGCTGCGTGAAATCCAGGTGGAAGCCATGAGCCTGGGCAGCGAGGTTTCGGGCACGCTGCGCATAGCGGCTCCGTACGAATTCGGCGCCCACCATATCGGCGAGGTAGCGAACGCGATGCTCAAGGCATACCCGGCCCTGCGGATTGACGTCGAAGTCGAGCATGCGCATATCGACCCGCTCGACCGCCGTTACGACATCGTCTTTTCGATGATCGAGTCCGCATTGCCCGCGTCAGGCACGGTGGCGCGCCGCGTGTTTTCTCTCCCGCGCGGCGTGTACGCGTCGCCCGGGCTTCTTGCGCGATCCGGGATGCCTGACACCCCGGAAGCGCTGTCGAGGCTGCCCCTAATCGCCTCACTCAGCGAGGCACACTGGCCGTTTGCCGATTCGGCGGGGACCGCATTGGAGGTGCCGGTGGCGATGCCCCGGATGCGCAGTTCAAATGCTGCGGTGCGCCGCAGGGCGGCGCTTGACGATCTCGGCGTCGCGCGGATCACCCAGACCTTCTGCGCCGACGCCGTGCGCGAAGGGCGCCTTGTGCGCCTGCTGCCGGGCTACGAGTGTGCGCCGCTCAAGATCTATGCGCTGCTCCCGGGGCGGAGGCTGATGCCGCCGAAAGTGCGTGTCTTCCTCGATGCACTCAGCGCCACTGAGACCGGCTGACCGCCGCCCGGCACCGTCGCAGGCTCGCACCCCAAGTTCCCTTTCTCGATCGCTCAACCTCCTTCGGACCCCGCCCATGACTCGCATCCCCGGAATCCGCTTCCTGCACTCCCCCGGCCCCACCCATGTGCCGCCTGAAGTGCTCAATGCCATGCATCGCCAGCCGCTGGACCATGGCGACCCGCGCCTCGGGGAGACGATCGACGCGATCGAAACCGGCCTCAAGCGCCTGGTCCAGGCGAAGGAGTGCGAACTGTTCATGTTCGCGTCCAACGGCCACGGCGCCTGGGAGACCACGGTCGAGAACCTCGTCGCCCCGGGCCAGGCCGTGCTGATCCCCGGCACCGGGCACTTTTCCGAATCCTGGGCCGTGCAGACCGAAGGCTTGGGCCGGCGCGTAGTGCGCACGCCGTTTCGCGAGGGTTATCCGGTCGACCCCGCTGACGTCGAAGCTGCCCTCCGTGCCGACACGAAGCGGGAGATCGTAGCGGTATTTGCCGTGCATACCGACACGGCGAGCAGCACGACGAACGACCTCGCTGCTCTACGGGCGGCGATCGACGCGTCGGGCCACCCGGCGCTGTTCGTGGTGGACGTGGTCGCCTCGCTTGCCGCCGCGCCCTTTTCCATGGACGCGCTCGGCGTGGACGTTGCGGTCGGCGCCAGCCAGAAAGGCCTGATGTCGCCACCGGGCCTGGGCTTCGTCACCATCAACCACCGTGCAAGTGAGGTCGCCGCGAAGAATCCGGCGCCACGCTTTTACTGGGACTGGAAGCGGCGGCAGGCCGCCTACAGCTATAACAAGTTCTGCGGCACGCCCCCGCAGAACCTGCTTTTCGGAATCGAGGCCGCCTTGGGTCTGCTGTTCGCAGAAGGCCTGGACCAGGTGATCGCGCGCCATGCGCTGCTGGCACGCGCGGTGCACGCTGCAGTCGATTGCTGGAGCCGCGAAGGCGCCGTGCTGTTTCACTGCAAGGTCCCCGCGGCGCGGTCCGTCTCCGTCACCACCGTAGAAGTCGCGGCCGGAATCGACCCCGAAGCCATGCGCACTGTCGCCCGCGAGCGCTTCCAGGTGGCGATCGCGGGTGGGTTGGGGCCGCAAACCGGCCGGGCGTTTCGCATCGGACACCTGGGCGACCTGAACCCAGCAATGATCCTCGGGTGCCTGGCCGGCATCGAAGCGGCCATGACGGTGCAGGGCATCCCCTTCGGACGGGATGGCGTGCAGAAAGCGGTGGAGTGCCTCGCCGGCGACTGACACGTATGGCGGTAACATGCGACATGAGTTCGACGGCCCAACCTGAGCTGCCCGGCGCGAAGCTGCATCGCGAAGCAGTCGTCATCGACGGCACCTGCCCGCTGCTGCGCAGGAAGGAGTTCGTCGACTGGTATATCGAGGGCGGCGTCACGGCGTGTTCGCCGACCGTGGGCAGCACGGCCTCCGCCGAAGAGACCCTGCGCAACCTCGGCAGCTGGCACCGCTTCATCGGATCGCGATCCGACCTGCTGCTGGTGAAGTGCGCCGACGACATCCTCGCCGCAAAGGCGCAGAAGAAGCTCGGCCTTGTGTTCCATTTTCAGGGCGCGGACCCGATCGAGAACGACCTCGACCTCGTGGAAGCCTACCGAGCGCTCGGCGTGCGGATGGTGCAGCTCACCTACAATATCCGCAACCGCGTGGGCGACGGCTGCGAGGAGGCCGCCAATGCAGGCCTGTCGCGTTTCGGCCGCGACCTCGTGGTTCGGCTGAACGAGAACCGGGTCATCGTCGACGGATCGCACACCGGGGAACGCACGACGCTGGAGGCGATCGAGACCTCGACGCGGCCGTTCGTGTTCTCGCACGCCAACGCCAAGGCGATGCACGCTTGCCCGCGCAACATCACCGACGCCCAGATCAAGGCGGCTGCCGCGACCGGCGGGCTCATCGGCATCAACGGCTTCCCGGCGTTCGTGGGCGCGTCGCCCCGGCCGACGACGGCGGATTTCCTCCGACACCTCGATCACGTGGTGAACCTCGTTGGTGTCGATCACGCAGCCCTCGCCATCGACTACTACGAGGGCATGCACCCCGTCGCAGACGAAGCCGAAGCACGCAAGATGTACCAGCAGCAGCTGGCCGTGCGCCGCTGGAGCGCCGAAGTCTACCCGCCTCCACCGCACCATTACCCAGCGGGCATGGCCACACCCAAGGAACTCCCGAACTTGACCGCCGCCCTGCTCGCGCACGGCTACAGCGACGCGGAGACCCGCAAGATCATTGGTGGAAACTGGCTGCGCGTGATGCGCGCGGTGTGGGAAGAATAGGTACCCCGTTGGGCGAGCAGGCGGACTTCCTCGTCATCGGCGCCGGCATTGCCGGCGCGTCGGTCGGATATTTTCTCGCCCCCCACGGCCGAGTCGTTCTGCTGGAGCGCGAATCGCAGCCCGGCTATCACACGACCGGCCGCTCGGCTGCGCTGTTCATAGAAAGCTACGGCACGCCGCAGGTACGAGCGCTGACCTGCGCGAGCCGGGCTTTCTTCGAGCATCCGCCCCAGGGATTCACGGATCACCCGCTGCTCTCGCCGCGCGCAGCGATGTTCGTCGGGACCGCCGACCAGTCGGCGGCGCTGGACGAGGCCTATGAGACCGCCCGCAGCGTATCGCCGCACGTGCGAAAGCTTGACGAGTCGGCCACGCGCGCGCTGGTGCCGGTGCTGGTTCCCGGCATGCGGTCCGTCGTGGAGCAGGGCCCGATGGACATGGACGTGCACGCGATCCACCAGGGGTACCTCCGAGGACTCAAGGTTCGAGGCGGAAAAGTTGTCTGCGACGCGGAGGTTGCGCGCTGTGAGCGCAACGGCGGCGACTGGGAAATCGAGGCGGGCGCAAGGACCTATCGCGCACCGGTCGTCATCAATGCCGCCGGCGCCTGGTGCGACGTGATCGCCGGGCTCGCGGGCGCACGCAAGATCGGACTGCAACCGATGCGCCGCTCAGCGTTCATTTTCACGCCGCCCGAAGGCGTGGCTACTGCCAATTGGCCCATGGTCATCGGCGCAGGCGAATCGTTTTACTTCAAGCCGGATGCCGGGATGCTGCTCGGGTCGCCGGCCAACGAGGACCCGGTGGGGCCGCAGGATGTGCAACCCGAGGAATACGACATTGCGGTCGGCATCGAACGCATAGAAGCGGCCACCACCATGCGCATCCGGCGGCCGACGCGGGTGTGGGCCGGCTTGCGTTCCTTTGTCGCCGACGGAGACCTGGTCGGCGGCTATGACCCGGAGTGCAAGGGCTTCTTCTGGCTTGCCGCGCAGGGTGGCTACGGCATCCAGACTTCGCCCGCAATGGGTGAGGCTTGCGCCGCGCTGGTGCGGGGTATTCCACTTCCCGAGCGAATCACCAGATTCGGCCTGGACGCGCAGATGCTCTCCGCAGCGCGCTCACGTCTGCTGCGTTAAGCCTACGCCGCAGTCTCCTGCGCAATCGCCCGTTTCACCGCCGACCGCTCCGCGACCCGGGCCCGGTGCTCCGCCACCCGCGGCAGCCTGCCGAGATCCACGCCGTCGGCCTCCAGCCACTGCGCCAGGGTAAACAGGTAAGGGTCGCAGATCGTGTAGTCGTTGCCCATGACCCACGGCCCCTCAAGCATGTCCCGCTCGATCAGCGCAAATGCGCCGGCCACCCTGTCCGGCGCGCAGCGCTGCATTTCCCTGATCGCAGCGGGTTCGTCCACCCAGCGGGTGCCGCGCATGCGATGCGCATGGGCCACATGGACTGTCGAGCACAGGAAGCTGTTGAATTCCTGAGCCCGGGCGAAGTCGAAGGGGTCGGCGGGTGCGAGCTTCGCTGCGGGATAAGCCTGGGCGATATACGCAAGCAGGGCTGGTGTCTCGGTAAGGATTCCTTTGTCGGTGAGCAATGAAGGAACCCGGGCCTTCGGATTGATCGCCAGGTATTCGCGCTTCTTCTGGTCGTCGGACTGGAAGCTCACGCGCACGGTTTCGTACTGTGCGCCGGCTTCCTCAAGCGCGATGTGCGAGGCGAGGGCACAGGTATGCGGGGCGTAGTAGAGCTTCAGCATCTAGGTCTCCTTGCGAAGGATGGGTTCCAACAGGGAAAGCATCGCATCGATTTCGGCCCGCGTCACGTTGAGCGCCGGCATGAACCGCAGCGATGCCGGCCGCGGGGCGTTGAGCAGCAGCCCGCAATTGAGCGCCTCATCCACGACCTTCGCTCCAACCGGCTTTCCGAGTTCCAGCGCAACCAGCAGGCCCTGGCCGCGTACTTCGCCCAAGTGCAGTTCCGCGGACAGCGCCCGCAGCTTCGAAATCAGGTAGTCGCCGCTGTCGCGCACTTGCGCCATGAACCCGGGCGTGGACACTTCGTTGACCACGGCCAACCCCACCGCCGTCATGAGCGGATTGCCGTTGTAGGTGCCGCCCTGGTCACCGGCCTCGAAACAGCTGACGCTTTCCTTTGCAACAAGTGCGGCAAGGGGCACGCCGCCGCCGATGCCCTTGCCGAGTGTCATGATGTCCGGCCGCACTCCGGCATGCTCCCAGCAGAACATCTTTCCGGTACGCCCGACGCCGGTCTGGATCTCGTCGAGGATGAGCAGCAGACCCGCTTCAGTTGTGAGCTTGCGCAGATCCTTCAGGAACTCCGCCGTGAACGGCACCACCCCCGACTCACCCTGGATGGGCTCGAGCATCACCGCGACCGTGTTCGGCCCAATCGCCGCACGCACGGAGTCGATGTCGTTCATGGGCAACTTCGGAAAGCCTGGCACTTTGGGCTCGTAGAGATCAGCCCACTGGGGCTTCCCCGAGGCGGACATGGTGGCCAGCGTCCGGCCGTGGAAGGCGTTCTCGAACGTGAGGATTTCGTATGCGCCCTCCTTATGCAGCGCTCCCCACTTGCGCGCGAGCTTGATCGCGCCTTCGTTGGCCTCGGCGCCGCTGTTGGCGAAGAACACCTTTCCCATGCCTGAGAGCTCTGCCAAACGCAAAGCGAGTTTCCGCATGGGTTGGTTGTAGTACGCCGGGCTTACGCTGATCACTTTGGCGGCCTGATCGGTCAACGCATCCCGGATGACCTTCGGCGAGTGGCCGAGCGAATTCACTGCCCAGCCCTGGATGAAATCGAGGTACTTGCGCCCCCGGGAATCAAATAGCCACGAACCTTCGCCCCGGACGAACTCGACGTCCGGCCGGGTGGTGATGAACATCAACGAATCGGCTGACTGCATTTCCTGCTCCTGAAATAGAAAAAGCCCCGAACCTTGCGGTCAGGGGCTTTCGGGTAACTGGTGTGTTGCTGGGGTTACGCTACTGTGCCTCGCATGGCCGCGGGTCGTCGTCGCGATGCGCGTCGCGCTTCGCGGGCTCCTGCTGCCTGGGTCATTGCGAGGAAGTTCATGAAGATAGTCTAGCGCGGAAGGTCCGACGTGCCCATCAAAAATTCATCCACGGCTCTTGCACACTGCCGTCCCTCGCGGATCGCCCAGACCACGAGCGACTGGCCGCGGCGGATGTCTCCCGCGGCAAACACCTTTGGAACGCTGGTCGCATAGCACCCGGCATCCTCGGTCGTCGCCTTCGCGTTGCCGCGCGCATCCTTCTCCACGCCGAAAGACTCCAGTAACGACTGCACCGGCGAAACGAACCCCATCGCGAGCAGCACGAGGTCGGCGGGCATCTCGAACTCCGAGCCCGGCACCTCCTGCATCTTGCCGTCCTTCCATTCGACGCGGGCGGCGATGAGCTTCCTGACCTTGCCCTTCTCGCCTTCGAGCCGCTTGGTAGCCACGGCCCAGTCGCGCTCGGCGCCCTCTTCGTGCGAGGACGAGGTGCGCAAACGCTGCGGCCAGTACGGCCAGACCGGGTTCTTGTCCACGTCGGGCGGCATCGGCATGAGCTCGAATTGAGTGACGGACGCCGCGCCGTGCCGGTTGGAAGTCCCGACGCAGTCCGAACCCGTGTCGCCGCCGCCGATGATCACCACATGCTTACCGGTGGCCCAGAGCTCTTCCACTTTTCCGTCGCCGGCAACACGCCGGTTCTGCAACGGCAGGAAATCCATCGCGAAGTAAACGCCGTCGAGGTCGCGCCCCGGTACCGGCAGGTTGCGCGGCTCCTCTGCGCCGCCGGTCAGCACCACCGCATCGAACTCATCGGCAATAGTGGCCGGATCGAGCTCCTTGGCCGCGGCGTTCCCGGCACCCACGGGCGCCTTGCCCACGACATGGTTGGTCCGAAACTCCACCCCCTCGGCCTTCATTTGCTCGATGCGCCGGTCGATGAGGCCCTTTTCCATCTTGAAATCGGGGATACCGTAACGCAGCAGGCCGCCGAGGCGATCGTTCTTCTCGAACAGAACGACCTCATGCCCCGCGCGCGCCAGTTGCTGCCCCGCCGCCAGGCCGGCCGGGCCGGAGCCGACAACCGCGACGCGCTTGCCCGTCCTGGCAGTTGCAACCTGCGGTTTAACCCAGCCTTCTTCCCAGGCCTTGTCGATGATCGCGTGCTCGATCGACTTGATGCCGACCGGGTCGTTGTTGATGCGCAGCGTGCACGCCTCCTCGCAGGGCGCGGGACAGACGCGCCCGGTGAACTCCGGGAAGTTATTGGTCGAATGCAATGTCTCGATCGCGTTCTTCCAGTCGGCCTTGAAAACCAGGTCGTTGAAGTCCGGGATGATGTTGTTCACCGGGCAGCCGCTCATGCAGAACGGGATGCCGCAATCCATGCAACGCGCGCCCTGCACCTTGGCCTCGTCCTCGGATAGGTGCATGACAAATTCGCGGTAGTGCTTCTTGCGCCCCTCGGGCGCCTCGGCCGCCTCGTTGAGGCGCTGGTATTCGAGGAATCCTGTGATCTTTCCCATTTATGCCGCCGCCTTCTTTCCGCTCGCCGCGAGCTCGCCGAGCGCGCGACGGTACTCCTTGGGGAACACCTTCACGAAGCGGGGCCGGTATTCGCCCCACCCCTTGAGGATCGCCTGTGCGCGCCGGCTGCCCGTGAGGCGCGCGTGGTTCTCGATCAGCCGCTTGAGCGCCACTTCATCCGAGTCGCCCAGGTGCCACACGTCGCGCGGTACTTTGGCCTGCTGCTCGGACTCGGTGAGGACCGGATCGAGATCGACCATGTCTGTGTTGCAGCGCTTGACGAATTCGCCGTCCTCGTCGAAAACGTAGGCGATGCCGCCCGACATGCCGGCGGCGAAGTTGCGGCCGGTCGCGCCGAGCACGACGACCGTGCCGCCTGTCATGTACTCGCAGCCATGGTCACCGACGCCCTCCACGACCGCGTGCGCGCCCGAGTTGCGCACGGCGAAACGCTCGCCGGCCACGCCGCGGAAATACGCCTCGCCGGCCAGCGCGCCGTACAGCGCCACGTTGCCAGTGATGATGTTCTCCGTGGGCTCGCCACGGAACTTCGGTGACGGCTGGACCGAGATACGCCCGCCCGACAGCCCTTTGCCGCAGTAATCGTTGGTGTCGCCGATCAGGTCGATGCTCACGCCCTTGGCCAGGAAGGCTCCCACGCTCTGGCCGGCAGAGCCCGCAAAACGGATCTGGATCGTGCCGTCCGGGAGGCCATCGTGGCCGAACTTGCGCGCAATCTCGCCTGACAGCATGGTGCCGACAGTACGGTTGATGTTGCGGATCGGCATGTCGATCGCGACTTTTTCGCCGCGCTCCAGTGCCGGGCGCGCAAGTTCGATCAACCGGTGGTCGAGCGCCTTTTCCAGGCCGTGGTCCTGCTTCTCCGTGTTGTAGCGCGGGACATCGGCAGATATTGCCGGCAGATGGAAGATGCGCGAGAAGTCGAGCCCGCGCGCCTTCCAGTGCTCGATGCCTTTCTTCGTGTCGAGAAGGTCGGCGCGGCCGATCAGTTCGTTGATGGTGCGCACGCCGAGTTCCGCCATGATCTGGCGCGCCTCTTCGGCGACGAAGAACATGAAGTTGATCACATGCTCGGGTTTGCCCTGGAACTTGCGGCGCAGAACCGGATCCTGCGTGGCAACGCCCACCGGGCAGGTGTTGAGGTGGCACTTGCGCATCATGATGCAGCCTTCGGCAACCAGCGGTGCGGTCGCAAAGCCGAACTCGTCCGCCCCCAGCAGCGCGCCGATCACCACGTCGCGGCCGGTCTTCATCTGGCCGTCTACCTGCACGGTTATGCGACCCCGCAAGCGGTTCAGCACCAGGGTCTGCTGCGTTTCCGCCAGGCCAAGCTCCCATGGCGTTCCCGCGTGCTTGATCGACGACCAGGGCGATGCGCCGGAACCGCCATCGTGTCCGGAGATGGTCACGTGATCGGCCTTGGCCTTGGCCACGCCTGCGGCCACCGTCCCGACGCCGTCCTCGGAAACGAGCTTCACGCTGATCGAGGCGCGCGTATTGGCGTTCTTGAGGTCGTGGATCAGCTGCGCGAGATCCTCGATCGAATAGATGTCGTGGTGCGGCGGCGGGCTGATCAGCTCGACGCCGGGCGTCGAGTAGCGCAGCAGCGCGATGTACTCGGACACCTTCTTGCCCGGCAGCTGGCCGCCTTCGCCGGGCTTGGCGCCTTGCGCCATCTTGATCTGGATCTGTTCGGCCGAGGCGAGGTACTCCGCGGTGACGCCGAAGCGCCCGGAGGCCACCTGCTTGATCTTGGACTTCAGCGAATCGCCTTCCTTCAGGATGATGTCGGATTCGACGCGGTTCTTCCCCAGCCGGGACGCGAGCGTCTCGCCGAGCCTGACGGGCGCATAGCGATTGCGGTCCTCGCCGCCCTCACCCGTGTTCGACTTCCCGCCGATCCGGTTCATCGCAACCGCGAGCGTGGCGTGCGCTTCTGTGGATATGGAACCGAGGGACATCGCCCCTGTGGCAAAGCGCTTCACGATCTCCGTCGCCGGTTCGACTTCCGCGATCGGGATGGCCTTCGACGGGTCCGTCCTGAACTCGAACAGCCCGCGGAACGTCATGTGCCTGCGCGACTGGTCGTTGATGATCTGCGCGTATTCCTTGTAGGTCTGGAACGAGTTGTTGCGCGCGGAATGCTGCAGCTTGGCGATCGCGTCGGGAGTCCACATGTGCTCCTCGCCACGCACCCGGAAAGCGTATTCGCCGCCCGCGTCCAGGGCGTTGGCCAGCACCGGGTCATTGCCGAATGCGGCCTTGTGGATGCGAATCGCTTCCTCAGCGACTTCGAATACGCCGATGCCCTCGACGTTGGACGCGGTGCCGGTGAAATACTTGTCGACCAGGGGGCGGGACAACCCGACCGCTTCGAAAATCTGTGCCCCGGTGTAGGACATGTAGGTTGAGATGCCCATCTTCGACATCACTTTGCGCAGGCCCTTGCCGATCGCCTTGACGAAATTCTTGATCGCCTTGTACCCCGCCTTGGGGTCGTCCGACCCGGCATGCAGGCCAAGCAGCGTTTCCAGCGCGAGGTAGGGGTGGACCGCCTCGGCGCCGTAGCCGCCGAGGAGCGCGAAGTGGTGCACTTCGCGCGCCGATCCCGTCTCGACCACGAGGCCCGCGCTGGTGCGCAAGCCCTTGTTGGTGAGGTGCTGGTGAATCGCGGACACGGCCAGCAGCGCGGGGATCGCAACGTGCTCGGCGTCCACCTTGCGGTCAGAGATGACGATGATGGAGTAGCCCGAGCGCACCGCATCCTCGGCTTGCGCCGCCAGGGAGGCCAGCCGCGCCTCGATCGCCTCCTTGCCCCACTTGGCCGGATAGCAGATGTCGAGTTCGCACGAGCGGAACTTTCCCTCCGTATACCTCTCGATGTGGCGGATTTTTTCCATCTCGTAAAAATCGAGCACCGGCTGCGAGACTTCGAGCCGGATCGGCGGGTTCATCTCATCGATGCCGAGCAGATTCGGTTTGGGGCCGATGAACGAGACGAGCGAGGTCACCAGCTCTTCGCGGATTGGGTCGATCGGCGGGTTGGTGACCTGGGCGAACAACTGCTTGAAGTAGTGGTACAGCGTCTTCGACTTGTCCGACAGCACGGCCATCGGCGAATCGTTGCCCATGGAGCCGATCGGCTCCTCGCCATTGGCGGCCATCGGCGCCATGATGAACTTGAGATCTTCCTGCGTGTAGGCGAAGGCCTGCTGCCGGTCGAGGAGCGGCACCGCGGAGCGCTCGGGCTGCTGGCGGTCGGTCTCCACGTCGTCCAGCCGGATCCGGATGCGCTCGATCCATTCGCGATAGGGCTTGGCGGCCGCAAGCGTGTCCTTCAACTCCTTGTCGTCGATGATGCGGCCTTTCTCGAGGTCGACGAGGAACATCTTGCCCGGCTGCAGGCGCCATTTCTTGACGATCTTTTCCTCGGGGATGGGCAGGCAGCCGCTCTCGGAGCCCATGATCACGAGGTCATCGTCGGTGACGATGTAGCGCGCCGGGCGCAGGCCGTTCCGGTCGAGCGTCGCGCCGATCTGGCGGCCGTCGGTGAACGCGATCGCGGCTGGCCCGTCCCACGGCTCCATCATCGCGGCATGGTATTCGTAGAATGCGCGCCGGCTCGGATCCATGAGGGTGTGGCCTTCCCACGCCTCGGGAATCATCATCATCACCGAATGGGCGACCGAGTAGCCCGACATCAGCAGCAGCTCGAGGGCGTTGTCGAACGAGGCCGAATCCGACTGGCCGTCATAGATCAGCGGCCAGAGCTTGGCGAGGTCCTTGCCGAGGATCGGCGAGGAGATTGCGCCCTGGCGTGCCCTGATCCAGTTGACGTTGCCGCGCAGGGTGTTGATTTCGCCGTTGTGCGCGATCAGGCGGAACGGGTGCGCGAGGTCCCAGGTCGGGAACGTGTTGGTCGAAAACCGCTGGTGCACAAGGGCCAGCGCCGAAACGCAACGCGGATCCTGCAGGTCCTTGTAGTACGCACCGACCTGGCCCGCGAGCAGCATGCCCTTGTAAACGATGGTGCGTGCCGACATCGACGGGACATAGAACTCCTTGCCGTGCGCGAGCTTCAGTGCCTGGATGGCGTGACCCGACGACTTGCGGATGATGTAGAGCTTCCTTTCCAGCGCGTCAGTGACGGTTACCCCCGGGCCACGTCCGATGAAGACCTGGCGAATCGCTGGTTCGATCTTCTTTACGGACTCGCCCAGGCTCTGGTTATCGCAAGGCACGTCGCGCCAACCAAGCAGCACCTGCCCTTCGTCCTTGATGGCGCGCTCGATCTCATACTCACAGGCAAGCCGGGACGCGGGTTCCTGCGGCAGGAACACCATTCCCACCCCGTACTCGCCCACCGGTGGAAGGGTCACGTCCTGGCGGGCCATTTCCTCACGAAAGAACTGGTCCGGAATCTGCACGAGGATTCCGGCGCCGTCGCCGGCGAGCGGGTCGGCGCCGACGGCGCCACGGTGCGTGAGGTTCTTGAGGATCGTGAGGCCTTGCTCGACGATGGCGTGGCTTTTGGCGCCCTTGATGTTGGCCACAAAACCGACGCCACAAGCGTCGTGTTCGTTGGCGGGGTCGTACAGACCCTGGGCTTCGGGCGGGTGAGCGTATGCCACGGCGATCCTCTGAATATTCACGGGGCAGGCAGCGATTGCCGGCCTCGAATTGCGGCCCCGCACAAAATAGCGGGCGAACTGGCGAATATACCCCCGGAAGCCTGAGGCTTCAAGGGCTTAGGCGGCGGCTGTACAGTCCGCGAGGGTGGCCCGAACCACAGGCTCAGGAATGTCGCCGCGCAGCACCGCCGACCCCAGGCGCTCGAGGAGGATGAAGCGGGTCTTGCCACGCGAGGCTTTCTTGTCCACAGCCATCAATTCAAGGTACCGGTCGGCGGGCAGGGATGCGGGACCCTCTACAGGCAGTCCGGCTCGGGCAACCAGGGCTCGAATTCGCTCGGACTCGAGTTTCGGGATCATGCCGAGACGCGCAGAAAGGTCTGCCGCCATGACCATCCCCGCCCCGACCGCCTCGCCATGCACCCAGTGGCCGTAGCCCATGCCGGATTCGATCGCATGGCCGAACGTGTGACCGAAATTGAGGGTTGCCCGCAACCCGGTTTCGCGTTCGTCTGCACCGACCACCGCGGCTTTGATCTCGCAGCTGCGCACAACCGCGTGGGTGAGGGCTCCGGGATCCCCGGCAAGCAGGAGGTCCATGTTCGCCTCCAGCCAGCCGAAGAACACTGGGTCGCTGATGACCCCGTGCTTGATGACCTCGGCCAGCCCTGCGCGCAACTCGCGCACTGGCAGGGTTTGCAGCGTACTCACGTCCGAAATGACGGCCTGCGGCTGATGGAACGCCCCGACCATGTTCTTTCCCAGCGGATGGTTTACCGCGGTCTTGCCGCCCACCGACGAGTCCACCTGCGCAAGCAGGGTTGTCGGCACCTGGATGAAGGGTACGCCGCGCTGGTAAACCGCTGCGGCGAACCCGGCCACATCCCCGACGACTCCTCCGCCGAGCGCAACGATGGTCGTGTGCCGGTCGCAATGCTCGCCCAGGAGTGCGTCGAAAACGAGGTTCAGCGTCTGCCAGGTCTTGTGTTCCTCGCCGTCGGGCAGGATTATCTCGATCACTTCCGCGCCCGCAGCCCGCAGGGCCCCCGTGACGCGCTCTAGGTACAGGGGGGCGACGACGGTGCTGGTCACCACAGCGGCCTTGCCGCCTGCAAGGTGTGGACGATAGCGCGCCGGATCGTCGATCAGCCGCTCGCCGACATCGATCGGGTAGGAGCGCTCGCCGAGCGCTACGCGGATACTTGCCATCGCTCGGCCAGGGCGGAGAGGATTTGCTTCACGAGGACCTGAACCCCCTGCCGCCCGGTGTCGACCACCAGGTCGGCCACTTCCCTGTAGAGCGGGTCACGCTGCTCGTAAAGTTCCTCGAGCCGCTTTTGCGGGTCCGGCGTGGCGAGCAACGGCCGGTTCTTGTCGTGCCGGGTGCGCATGTACAGGTCGCGGGGTTGGGCGCGCAGGTAGATCACTAGGCCGCGCGAGGCGAGGCGCTGGCGGTTCTCCGAGCGCAGCACGGCGCCCCCGCCCGTGGCGAGGACAATGCCCGAGCTTTCGGTGAGTTCCTCGAGGATCGCCGCTTCGCGGCCGCGGAACCCCTCCTCGCCCTCGATCTCGAAAATCACCGGCACCTTCACGCCACAGCGGGTCTCGATTTCGACGTCCGAATCGATGAACCGCCGGTTCAAACGTGCCGCAAGCAGGCGCGCGACCGTAGTCTTGCCCGCGCCCATCATGCCGACCAGGAATATGTTTTCGCCGTCTTTCACGACGCCATTGTTTCAGAAAAACAAAGGCCGGGGTGAACCCGGCCTGAAGTCAGGAGATCTGACGCAACGCGACAGGAATCCCCGTTACCGCACCGTCAGCCGTTCGTTGACGACTCGCGGCGTAATGAAGATCAGCAGTTCGGTCTTGCGGGTCGAGCGCTGGTTGTTCTTGAACAGGAATCCGACATAGGGCAGGTCGCCGAAGAACGGGACCCGGGTTACGTCCTGCCGCTCGGTCTCCTCGTAGATTCCGCCGATCACGACAGTGCCGCCGTTTTCCACGAGCGCGGAGGTCTTGACGTGCTTGGTGCTGATCTGCACGCCCGCAGTCGTCGTGGCGCCGGGTTCGTCCTTGTTCACGTCGAGTTCCATGATCACATTGCCTTCCGGGGTGATCTGCGGCTTCACCTTTAGGGACAGGTTGGCCTTGCGGAACGATACGGACGTGGCGCCGGATGAAGACGCCTGCTGGTAGGGAATCTCCGTGCCCTGCTCGATGATCGCCTCGACCCCGTCCGAGGTCAGGACCCGGGGGCTGGAGACCGTCTTGCCCTTTCCGTCGGCTTCCATCGCGGTGATTTCGGCGTTAATCACCCGGGTGAACGCATTGTTGAACAGCAGCAGCGAGAATACGCCCGGATTGAAGCCGTTCAGGCCGGTCGCTGGCAAGTTCACGTTGTCAGCAGCGGTTCGCCCGGTAAGGGTGGTCGGAACGGCAATCAGGCTGCTAACCTGGCCGCCGGCCGTGAAGTTGAGGTCCCTGGCCGGATTGCCGGAACCCATCACCCGGGACGGTGCCGTGTCGTATCCGAGGCGCACACCGAGGTTCTTGGAAAAGCTGTCGTCCGCAATCACGATCCTCGCTTCGATCACCACCTGGCGGACCGCCACATCGATCTTGGCAATCAGCTTTCTGACCTCCTCGAGGCGGCTGGGGACGTCCTGCACGAACAGCGTGTTCGTCCTCGCGTCGACCACCGCACTGCCGCGCTTGGACAGGATCGGCTGCGCCTTGTCGCCCAAGAGCCGCTGCACGTCGGTTGCTTTCTGGTAGTTCATCTGGAAGGACTCGGTGCGCGTCGCCTCGAGTTCGCCGATCTGCTGTTGCGCCTCGAGAGCGAGCTTCTCGCGCGTGGCGAGTTCGTCTCGCGGTGCGACCCAGATCACGTTGCCGTTCTTCCTCATGTCGAGGCCGCGGGTCTGCAGGATGATGTCCATCGCCTGGTCCCAGGGTACGTCCTTGAGGCGCAACGTGATGCTGCCGGACACGGTGTCGCTGGTAATGATGTTCAGGTCGGTGAAGTCGGCGATGACGTTCAGCACCGCACGCACTTCGACGTTCTGGAAGTTGAGCGAAAGCTTCTCGCCGGTGTAGCGGCCACGCTGGGCCGCGGAGGAGGTCGCGCTCACGGGCTTCACTTCGATCACGAACTGGGTGTCGGTCTGGTAGGCGTTGTGCTCCCAGACACCTTTGGGTTCGATCACCATGCGCACGTTCTCGCCCTGCGCGAAGGTGTTGATCGCCTGCACCGGCGTGGAGAAATCGACCACGTCCAGGCGCTTCCTGAGGTTCTCGGGCAGCGCCGTCTTGAGGAAATCGACCACGATGTTCTGCCCCTGCTGGCGGATGTCAATGCCAGTGGACGAATCCGACAGGTCGACCACGATCCTGCCCTCGCCGCCGCGGCCGCGGCGAAAGTCGATGTCGCGCACCGCATGCTTGGAGTCGGCCTTGCCTTCCGCGAAATGCGACACGCCACTCCCGACGGCCGGCGGCAACCCGGTGAGGGTCACGATCAGGTTGGTTCCTTCGATCGCCGCTTCGTGGGAGACGGACCGGCGCAGGTTCAGGACCATGCGCGTCTTGTCCGCGCCCTGCACCATGTTCATGCTGCGCAGCTCGCCCTCCCCGATGTCCTGTGCGTTGCGGCCGAGGTTGTTGGTGATCCCCGGAAAGTCGAATGCGATGCGAGCCGGGCTCACAACCGTGAAGCTTGGCGGCATCGCCTTGAGCGGCTCCTTGGTCTGGATGCGAACAATGATCTTGCCCCCGCGCTGCGTGACGTCGAACGCTTCGATGCTGTTCGACTGGGCGACTGCGCCGCCGAGGCCTAGGAGCCACAAGGCAGCCGCAAGCAGCGCGGAAAGGGTTCGCGCGGAGAAAACTCGCGCAGCATGAATTCGATCGTTCATCGTTGTGCCTCCACCAGTTGCAGCGAGCTGATGCGTTCGATCCAGTCTCCGCCGCCGTCCTGCACGAGCTCCTTCAGTTTGATCTCGTTCTCGTCGATTCCCGTGATCACGCCGAAGTTCTGCCCCATGTAATTGCCTTTCTTCACCCGGAAAAGGTTCGTCCCGGCGCGTACAAGGCCATAGGTTTGCTTGTCCTGCTGCAACGTCCCGACCATGCGCAGCGACTCCATCGGGAACGCCTCAAGCGCCTCCTTCGGCCGGTTTAGATCGGGTTTGATTCCGGACGCGCCCGCCATCGCCGCGCCCGTGGCGACCACGTCGATACGCGAGGGCTTGAACGGGTCGATCTCATCGAATGCCTTGTACGGCACGGGCTCGTACGGTTTCACCTCGGGGAGCTTGTCCACCCGGCCGCGCAGGTCCTTGGTGAGCTGGGCCAGCTCCTGCTTGAGGTCACCGTACTGCTCTCCGCCGCACGCGCCCAGCGCGAGCGTCGCGACCAATGCGGGAAGTATCCTCATGTGGCGGACCCTCATTTCTTCGGCGCCTTGGCGGCCTTGACCGACTTGCGCTGCGCCGCGACCTCTTCGTCATCAAGGTAACGGAACGTGCGCGCCGTTGCGTCCATCTGCAACTGGCCGTCCTTGCCCGCGTTGATGGTGATGTCGTTCAGGGTGACGATGCGGGAAAGCTGGCCAAGGTCGCTGGCGAACGCGCCCATGTCGTGGTAGTTGCCGACAACTTTCACCTGGATCGGCAGCTCCGAGTAGAACTCCCTGGACGACTCCCCGGCTGCCGGCTTGAACAGCTCGAACTGCAGGCCGCGGCCCAGACCCGCCTGGTTGATGTCGACCAGAAGCGCGTCCATCTGGGCACGGTTGGGCAGTTGCTTGAGCAACGCGCCGAACGACTGGTCGATCTCGCGCAGCTGCTGCTTGTGCAGGTCGAGGTTTACGGACTGCTTCTTCTTGTTGAGGTAGTCTTCCTTGAGCTTGGTTTCCTGCGCCTTCCCGGCTTCGAGCTCGTCGATCTGGCCCTGAGTGTCCAGAAAGTAGGCCGCGACCAGTACGCCGGCGAGGATGGCGATCAGCGCCACCAGCTTGGGTATCGGCGGCCAGGTTCCCGGGTCTTTCGGATCGAGGTACTTGAAATCCTCGGCGAACTTATTGAGATCGATGGCCATCGGCTAGCCTTTCTTCGCTGCGGCCGCCGGGGCCGCGGGGGCGGGCGCCGCCTTGCCCGCCGCGCTGTCGGCGGGGACCTGGGCGCGCTTGAGGGAGAGGTCGAGGTTGAACTCGGAAACGCGCTTGTTGTTGACCGAGACCGCCTTGATCTCGTTCAGCTTCGGCGCTTCGAGCCACTGGGACGATTCGATGTTGCGCATGAGGGTCGACACCCGCGCGTTCGATTGCGCGTAGCCCAGCAGGTTGATGTGCAGCCCCTTCTGGGAGATGCTGCGCAGGTACACACCGTCGGGCAGCTGCCGGACCAGCTGGTCGAGCAGGTACACGGTCTGCGCGCGGTCCGCCTGCAGGGTCTCGATCACCTGCTTCCTCGAAAGCAGCGCGGCGATCTCGTCCTTCAGCTTCTTGATCTCCTCGATGTCCTTGTCGAGCTTCGCGGTTTCCTTCTTGAGGAATTCGTTGCGGCTTGCCTGCTCGTTCACCTTGGCCGCGTAAAAACCGTGCACGAGCAGGACAATCGCGCCGCCAAGCACGGCGGTCATCGCCGCGACGATGGCAAAATGCTTGCGCGACGCCTTGCGCCGCTCTTCGCGGTGCGGAAGGAGGTTGATACGGTTCACGGATCGAACCTCCGCATGGCGAGGCCGCACGCGACAATCAGCGAGGGCGCGTCCACCATGAGCTTCTTGAGCTGGATCCGCGGCGAGGTTTCCATGGTGGCGAACGGGTTGGCGACCGCCGTATTCACCTGCGTGCGGGTATGCACGACTTCCTCGAGGCCAGCGATCACCGCCGAACCGCCCGCCAGCAGGATGTGCTCGACGCTGCTGAACTGGGTCGAGGTAAAGAAGAACTGCAGCGCGCGCTGCACTTCCATCGACAGGTTTTCCATGAAGGGCCGCAGGACCTCGGATTCGAAGTCGTCGGGCAGCCCGCCCGAGCGCTTGGCGTTCTCCGCCTCTTCCGTGCTCATGCCGTAGCGGTTCTGGATGTCCGCGGTGAGTTGGTTGCCGCCGAACGCCTGCTCTCGCGTGTACACCGACTGGTCGTTGCGCAGCACGCTGATGGCCATCACGTTGGCGCCGATGTCGACGATCGCGATGTTCTGGTCCTTGCCGCCGCCCGGCAGAGACTGGCACACCATCATCAGCGCCGACTGCTGGGCATAGGACTCGACGTCCATGACCAGCACTTTCAGGCCGGCCTCTTCGGCGACCGCGATGCGATCCTCGACTTTCTCCTTGCGCGTGGCGGCGATCAGCACCTCGTCCTCTCCGGGACCGGACGGGGAGGGACCGATCACCTGGAAATCGAGGTTGACCTCCTCGAGCGCGAACGGGATGTACTGGTTTGCCTCCGACTCGACCTGGATCTGCAGCTCCTGCTCGCGAAGTCCGGCCGGGACAATGATTTTCTTGGTGATCACCGCGCCCGAAGGCACAGCCATGGCAACGTGCTTGGATCGGGTCGCAAGCCGTTTCCAGCCGCGCTTTACCGCTTCGGTGACAACCTCGAGGTTATTTATGCTCCCGTCCACAACCGCATCTCGGGGCAGCGGCTCGATCGAGTAGCGCTCCACCCGGTAGGCGCCTTTGCCAGCGTCGACGATTTCAAGCATCTTCACCGAGGACGAGCTGATATCCAGCCCAAACAGCGGCGGAGCCTTCGGATTGAAGATGTCGAGTTGCAAGGGAAAATTCCTTCCGCTATGGCCGTTTAGGCGCACTACGTATAATTTACATGAAATGCTAGCAACAAGCCCCCCGCCTGTAAAGTAAATTCTTCACAGTCGGGCAAGCCTTATAATGCCCCCGTCTCCTACCCGATGCAACAACCGCCCGGGCTTTCCCGATCACGTTGATGTGGCTCCGTTTTTTGGCTTTTCCGCTGGCCCTGCTCGCGGGCGTCGCGGCGATCGGCGCCTGCGGGGTCGGTCTGGTGCTCGTACTCGCCTGGCCGAACCTCCCGTCGCTTGATGTCCTGACCGATTACCAGCCCAAGATCCCCCTGCGCGTCTATTCCGCGGAGGGGGTCTTGATTGGCGAATTCGGCGAAGAACGCCGCTCGGTAGTGAAGATTTCGGAGGTCCCCGAAATCCTGAAGCGCTCGATCCTCGCCGCCGAAGACGAGCGCTTCTACCAGCACGCCGGCATCGACTACCTGGGGGTACTGCGCGCCGCCCTGTCCAACCTCACTTCGGGCGGCCGCCGGCAGGGCGCCAGTACCATCACTATGCAGGTCGCCCGCAATTTCTTCCTGTCTTCGGAAAAAACGCTGACCCGCAAGCTCTACGAGGCGCTCCTGTCGTTCAAGATCGAGCAAAGCCTCGAAAAGGACCAGATCCTCGAACTGTACGTAAACCAGATCTACCTGGGGCAGCGCGCCTACGGATTTGGCGCCGCAGCACAGATCTACTTTGGCAAATCGCTGGACAAGCTGACGCTCGCGGAAGCGGCCATGCTCGCCGGATTGCCCAAGGCGCCGTCAACATTCAACCCGGTGGTCAATCCCCAGCGGGCCAAGCAGCGCCAGCTTTACGTGTTGCGGCGCATGAAAGAACTCGGCCATGTGACCGAGCTTCAACACGCGGAAGCTGTCAAGGCACCCATGCACGTCAAGCGGGAAACCAGCGACTTCGGCGTGCATGCCGAGCATGTCGCCGAAATGGTGCGCCAGGCTGTCCACGACCAGTACCCCCAGGACGTGTATACGCGGGGATTCCGGGTGTACACCACGATCCGCAAGGCGGACCAGGAGGCGGCTTACCTGGCACTGCGCAAGGGCGTCCTGGAATACGACCGGCGTCACGGCTATCGCGGTCCCGAGGCGTTCGCGGAACTCGCCGACACGGCCAATGAGGACGAATACGACGAGGCGCTGTCCGATCACGGCGACAACGACGACATGCTTGCCGCGCTGGTCCTTGCGGCCAGCCCCCGGGAAGTGCGTGCAGTCACCCGCGCGGGGGAGTCCGTCTCCATTGCCGGGGATGGGCTGAAGTTTGTAGCCCGCGCCCTCGACGAGAAAGCGCTGCCACAAAAGCGGATCCGGCGCGGTTCGATCATCCGGTTGCAGAAGGACGAAAAGAAAATCTGGCAGATCGTGCAGTTGCCGGAGGCGGAGGCTGCCTTCATCTCCGTCGACCCGAACGACGGCGCGATCCGGGCCCTGGTCGGAGGCTTCGACTTCAATCGTAACAAGTTCAACCATGTGACCCAGGCGTGGCGCCAGCCGGGCTCTTCGTTCAAGCCGTTCATCTATTCAGCCTCGCTCGAAAAAGGCTTCACCCCCGCCACGATCATCCCGGACGAACCGATCGTGGTCGAGGCGGACGTGACCGGTAGCCAGCGCTGGGAACCGAAGAACTACGACGGCAAGTTCGACGGCCCGATACGCATGCGCACCGCGCTGGCCAAATCGAAGAACATGGTGTCGATCCGCATCCTGAAAGCCATCGGCCCGAATTACGCGCAGGACTACGTGACCCGTTTCGGGTTCGAGGCGGCGAAACACCCGCCTTACCTCACGATGGCGCTCGGCGCGGGGTCGGTGACGCTCTGGCAAATGGCGAGGGCTTACTCCGTTTTCGCCAACAGCGGCTACCTGGTCCAGCCCTATTACATCCAGCGCATCGTGGACGACCGCGGCAACACGCTGGGCACGGCCAATCCCCAGCACGCCGGCGACGAGGCCCTGCGCGTCATCGACGCCCGCAACGCCTTCATCATGGACAGCATGCTGCAGGACGTTACGCGCTATGGGACGGCGGCGCGCGCCTCCAAGCTTGGGCGCAGGGACCTGGCCGGCAAGACCGGCACGACCAACGATTTCCTGGACGCCTGGTTTTGCGGCTATTCGCCGGCCCTGGTCGGCGTCGCATGGGTGGGCTTCGACCAGCCGCGCACGCTCGGCCGCAACGAAACCGGGGGGTCCGTCTCGCTGCCAATCTGGATCGGGTACATGGAAAAAGCCCTCAAGGGGGTGCCGGAGGTTGCGCGCGCGGTACCTGACGGCGTGGTCGGCCTCAAGGTGGGCCCCGATGCGGCGGTGCCCGGCAGCGGGTCACACCCGGAATTCTTCTACAAAGAGGCTCTGCCGCCGGTCCCGCCGGAACGCGGCACGGAGCCGGATCCGCCGCAGCCGGCTTTCAAGCCCGTCCCCTCCATGAGCAAATCCGAGGAGCGAGGCAGTCCCGCTACTCGCGCGGGGAGGTCCTGAGGAGGGGCGGCAGCCTCGTCTCGTCCAGCCTGGCCTGTCCTCAGCGGGGAGCCAGGATCACGGCCGCGCCGCTCTGGATGCCCACCATGCGCGAGAGCGCGGCAAACAATTCGCCGCCGTCGCGGGTATCCACCCAGCGGCCGTCGGCATAGCGGAAATGAAAGCCGCCCGATTTCGCCGCGACCCATATTTCGCGTGCCGCGCTCTGCCGGTTGATGATCATCTTGCTGCCATCCTCGAACCCGAGTTCGAGGATTCCGCCGGGCTTCATCTGCAGATCCACGTCCAGCCCGGCCGCTTCGGCGCACACCTCGACGGCGACCTCGATCCCCGCAAGGGTTTCGGTCGCCAGCCGTTCAAACTCCGAGTCGGTCATCGCCGGATTCCCCTTTGCCGCACTTCCTTCATGCTAACATTATGATTTTACACTCACTCATGCGCTTTTCGCGTTTGCCCACGGCGGCGCTTGCCGCAGTATTTTGCGCAGCCCTGCTCGCCGGCTGCGGAACGAAGGGACCGCTTTACCTGCGTGACAGCCCGCCAGCGGGCACGAAGCTTCCCAAACCGCCCCCGCCCAAGCCGGTGCCCTACCCAGCCGACACGACAGCACCGGACAAGCAGGAGTGATGGGGACGCCGGTGGGTTTCGAGTACCGCAACGGGGCACTTTACGCCGAAGGCGTAGCGCTCGAGGACATTGCGCAACGCCACGGCACGCCTTGTTACGTCTACTCGCGCGCTTCGATCGAAGCCGCGTACGCGCAATACTCCATGGCTCTCGCCGGCCGGCCGTCGCTGATCGCGTATTCGGTGAAGGCAAACTCGAATCTCGCGGTGCTCGGGATCATGAGCCGGCTCGGCGCCGGCTTCGACATCGTTTCCGGCGGGGAGTTGAGCCGCGTCATCGCAGCAGGCGGCGATCCGCGCAAAGTCGTGTTCTCTGGGGTCGGGAAAACCGAAGCCGAAATTGCCCAGGCCCTCGAGGCGGGGATCCTCAGCATCAACCTCGAATCGGCGGGCGAACTTGAGCGCGTGGATGCGGTTGCCGCACGGCTTGGCAAGGTCGCCCCGATCGCATTTCGCGTCAACCCGGACGTGGACGCGCGTACTCACCCCTACATTTCCACGGGCCTAAAGCAGAACAAGTTCGGCGTCGCGTTTGCTGAAGCCGAAGCGCTGTACAAGGACGCCGCGCGCAGGCCGCATGTCCGGGTCGTCGGCATCGGGTGCCACATAGGCTCGCAACTGACTTCAGCGGGGCCCTTTGTCGACGCGGCGGCGCGGATGCTGGCGCTGGTCCAGCGACTCGATCAGGCCGGGATCGCGCTTGAACACATCGACCTCGGAGGCGGCGTGGGTATCCGTTACCGTGACGAGACCCCCGAGCCGATCGGCGCCTTCCTCGATGGCGCGCTCGGCATGCTCGCGGGACGCAAGGAAACGCTGATCGTGGATCCCGGCCGATCCCTGGTGGGCAATGCCGGCGTCCTGCTGACCCGGGTCGAATACGTGAAGCCCGGGGAAGCAAAGAATTTCCTGGTGGTCGACGCCGCCATGAACGACCTGATCCGCCCCGCCCTGTACGAGGCGTGGCATGAAGTGCTACCCGTGCGGAAGAATCCGGGGCGGGCGGATGTATACGACGTAGTCGGACCCGTTTGCGAGACCGGTGACTTTCTCGCCCGGGACCGGCGCATCGCTGCCGTGGCAGGAGATTTGCTTGCCGTAATGTCGGCCGGGGCTTACGGGATGACGATGAGTTCGAACTACAACTCGCGCCCGCGGGCCGCGGAGATCCTGGTCGACGGGCCGGCTGACTTCGTGGTCAGGGAGCGCGAAACGGTCGCGGACCTCTTTGCCAAGGAGCATGTTTTACCGTAGATTTTTCGCCTTTCGCGCAGCCCCTTTACTTGCAGAGACCCGATGGCATCAGCTTTCCGTCCGACCAAACGTATTTTCTTCGCCGCGGCGCTCGTCGTGGTACTTGCCGCGGGAGGCGTGTTTGCCTATTACGGCGGCGCCGGCAGCCGCGCCAACGATAAGAAAGCCGAAAAAAAGGGCGGGCGCCCCAACCTCGCGGTGCCGGTTTCGGTCGCCCTGGTGCAGGAGCAGAGCGTGCCTATCCGGCTGAAGGCCATCGGCAGTGTGGAGCCCCACGCCACCGTATCTCTGAAGGCGCGCGTCGACGGACAGATCGTCGAGGTCAACTTCCAGGAGGGCAAGGAAGTGAGGAAAGGCGACGTGCTGTTTCGCATCGATGCCCGCCCTTTCGAAGCCACCTTGCGCCAGGTCGAGGCCACGCTCGCCCGCGACATGGCGCAGCGCGACCAGGCGCGTTCGCTCGAGCAGCGGCAGCTCGAGTTGCTGCAGAAGAACTTCGTGTCGAAGGAAGCGTACGCCCAGGCCCGCACCAACGCCGAAACCGCCGAAGCGGTGGTCAAGGCGAGCCAGGCCACCATCGAGAACGCCAAGCTCAACCTCGAGTACAGCACGGTCCGCTCCCCGATCGACGGCTATGCGGGAAAGGTGCTCTTGCAGGCCGGCAACCTGGTGAAGGCGAACGATACCAACTCCCTGGTCGTGATCAACCAGGTCAAGCCGATATTCGCGTCGTTTTCGGTCCCCGAGCAAAACCTGCCGGTGGTCCGCAGCCAGATGGCGCGCGGACCGCTGGCGGTCGAGGTTTCACCGCCCGGCTCGGACCCGGCGGCCGGAACCGTGACGGCCACCGGCACGCTCGTCTTCGTCGACAACAGCGTGGACGCCACCACCGGCACGATCAAGCTGAAGGCGCGTTTCGAGAACAAGGACGGCGCCCTCTGGCCCGGGCAGTTCGTGAGCGTGAGCCTGCGCCTGTCGGAGCAGGCCGACGCAATAGTCGTACCGTCCCAGGCGGTGCAGACCGGACCGAACGGGCAGTTCGTCTTCGTGGTGAAGCCCGACATGAGCACCGAAGTGCGGCCCGTGGCCGTGGCGCGCACCGACGGGGCCAGTTCGATCATTGCCAAGGGTCTCGCCAAGGGCGAGCAGGTTGTCACACGCGGCCAGCTGCGCATCGCGCCCGGCGTGAAAATCGCGATCCGACCCGAAGCTTCCTGACAGGCAGCCTGAATTGAACCTATCCGAGATATTCGTTCGCCGCCCGGTGATGACCGTCCTGGTCATGGCCGGAATCCTGATTTTCGGCATCGCGGGATTCCGCCTGCTGCCGGTTTCGACGCTGCCCAATATCGACTTCCCCACCATCCAGGTGACTGGCTCGCTGCCGGGCGCGAGCCCCGAAACCATGGCCTCGGCGGTCGCCACCGTGCTGGAAAAGCAGTTCTCCACGATCGCCGGCATCGACTCGATGACTTCGGAAAGCGGGCAGGGCACGACCCGCATCACGATCCAGTTCGCACTCGACCGCGACATCGACGCGGCGGCGCAGGACGTGAGCTCGGCCATCGCGTCGGCCGCACGCCAGTTGCCGGCGACGATGCCGGCGCCGCCCGCCTTCCGCAAGGTCAACCCAGCGGATTTCCCGGTCTACTACCTTGCCCTGACCTCGGAGACCATGCCGCTGTCCACTGTGAACGAGTACGCGGAGACCTTCCTCGCGCAGCGCATCTCGACCATCAAGGGCGTGGCCCAGGTGCAGGTATTCGGGCAGCAGAAGTACGCCGTGCGCGTCCAGGTCGATCCCAGCGCGCTGGCCTCACGCGGCGTGGGCATCAACGAGGTCGAATCCGCGGTGGCCCAGGCAAACGTCAACCTGCCGACCGGCACGCTTTACGGCCGCGACCGCCAGTTCGCCATCCAGGCGACCGGGCAGCTCTACAACGCGGCCTCCTACGCCCCGATCATCGTCGCTTACCGCAACGGCTCGCCGGTACGCCTCGGCGACCTCGGCCGCATCATCGACAGCGTGCAGGACGACAAGGTGGCGGCGTGGTTCAAGGACAAGCGCGGGATCGTCCTCGCGATCCAGCGCCAACCGGGCACCAACACCATCGAAGTGGTCGAATCGATCAAGAAGCTGCTGCCGACCTTCCGCTCGGAAGTCCCCGCGGCAATCGACATCAACGTGCTGTTCGACCGCACGGTTTCGATCCGCGCGTCGGTCGAGGAGGTCGAGTTCACGCTGCTCCTGTCCCTCGCGCTGGTGGTGATGGTGATCTTCCTGTTCCTGCGCAACGTGTCGGCGACGGTGATCCCCAGCATGGCGCTGCCGATGTCGATCGTCGGAACGTTCGCGTTCATGTACCTGTTCGGCTACAGCGTGGACAACATCTCGCTGATGGCGCTGACGCTTGCCGTGGGGTTCGTCGTCGACGATGCGATCGTGATGCTGGAAAACATCACGCGCCACCTCGAGATGGGCAAGACCCCGCTCCAGGCCACGCTCGACGGATCCAAGGAGATCTCGTTCACCATCCTGTCGATGACCATTTCGCTCATCGCGGTGTTCATCCCGGTGCTGTTCATGGGCGGGATTCTCGGGCGGCTGCTGAATGAATTCGCGGTGGTGATCGGCGTCGCCATTTTGATCAGCGGCTTCATCTCGCTCACGCTCACGCCGATGCTGTGCTCGCGCTTTCTCAAGCCGCACGCCGAGCGCAGGCACAGCCGGCTTTACGAAATGACCGAGCGCATTTTCGAGGGTGCGCTGCACTTTTACGAGCGCACGCTGAAGGCGGCGCTGCGGCACCGTTTCATCGTTCTGCTCATCGCGTTTGCGAGCGTCGCAGCGACGGCGTTTCTTTTCACGAAGCTGCCCACGGGCTTCATTCCAAACGAAGAC
>JANNWA010000176.1:0-2069 GCA_031408275.1 Pseudomonadota bacterium | reverse complement strand
CTCGGTTATCACCCGCGCCTGACCATGCCCCGAGGATCCCCATGCGCGCCGAGACGCAAGCCAATGCCGATGCCATCGTCAAGTCGCTGAAGCTTCTGGCGCAGCGCATGGACCGCGAGACGGCGGCGCACCGGCTGGAGGAGTTCGATGCGATGATCGAATCCCCCGACCTGTGGAACGACCCCGCCCGCGCGCAAAAGCTGATGCGGGAACGTCAGGGGCTCTTGGATGCCATCTCGACCTTTCAGTTGCTCGACAGCGGGCTGCGCGACAATGTCGAACTGATCGAGATGGGCGAGGCCGAAGGTGACGCCGAAATCGTGGCCGAGGCCGAGGCAGCACTTGGCGACCTTGTGAAACTCAGTCGGGCGTGTGTCTTCAATTTTCATCGGGGGAATCCACTAAGCTCAATTTGAAGTATTCGACGACAGAGTTGGGCGATTTGGCGGATTGCAAAGTGCCATTCGCGCGCTTTTCTTACAAAAAGTCCGTTCTTGATACATGCCTAGCTTCACAAAGCCACTCTGGCGAAAACGAATATTTCCCGATCCCGCAATAGTATTGACTGAGTATGCTTGGCGCTGCACCTACGAGCAAGGCTCCGGAAGCCTCGGCGATTCCGGGAGATGAAATAGCAGATATCTGTATATCAGGTTCGAGGCACGAAACCTACTCCGCCTTCGCCCCCGTCACCGCCACAACCTTCTTCCATTTTTCCACATCCGACACGATCTGCGCCGCATAAGCCTCGGGCGTATTCCCCCCGGCCTCGGCACCCAGATCCAGAAGTTGCTTGTCCATCCCCGGCGACTTGAGGATGGCGGCGACGTTGGAATACAACGCATCGACGACGGCCTTGGGCGTGCCGGCGGGCGCGAGCAGCCCGAACCAGGCGGAAACCTCATACCCGGGCAGGCCGCTCTCGTTCATGGTCGGGAGGGTGGGCGCGCCGGGGAAGCGCTTCAGGGTAGTGACGGCGATGCCGCGGATCTTGCCGGAGCGGATGTGCCCGATGGAGGAGGGCAGGTTGTCGAAGCCCATTTGCACCTGCCCGCCGATGAGGTCGATGAGCATCGGCCCGGCGCCCTTGTACGGGATGTGCGTGATGTCGACCTGCGCCACGGCCTTCATCAGCTCGCCGCTCATGTGCGGCGAACCGCCCGGCGAAGTGGAACCGAAGTTGAGGCCGCCGGGCTTGGCGCGCGCGAGGGCCAGCAGCTCGGCGAGGTTCTTGGCGGGGACGGAAGGATTCACCGAGAGCACGTTGGGCGTGCTGCCGACGATGGTGATCGGGTAGAAGTCGCGGATCGCGTCGTACGGCAGGTTCGGGAGCAGCGCGGTGTTGATGCCGTGCGAGTTCACCGTGCCCATCAGCAGCGTGTAGCCGTCAGCCGGGGACTTGGCCACGATCACGGAACCGATCGCGCCGCCGGCGCCGGGGCGGTTCTCGACGACGAAAGCCTGCTTCATGCGCTCGGTGAGCTTGGTCGCGATCAGCCGCGCAAGGATGTCCGTGGTTCCGGCGGGCGGGTACGGCACGATGATCTTTACCTGCTTGTCGGGGTATTGGGCCACGGCGGCAAACGCGGCAAGGGACAGGGCCGCGGCGAGCGCGGTGCGGATCAGGGGTGACATCTACATCCTCCTCAGGAAGCTTGAAGTGCGGCGAGCTCGTCTTCGTCGAAACCGGCGGCCCTGCGCGCTTCAAGGTTGAAAGGCCCGCGCAGGTGCGGGGCCCGGTAACGGTCAGCTAACTCGGCGTACGTGGCGAGCGGGTCGAGGCCGCGCTGCGCGCACAAATACCTGTACCAGCGGTTGCCCACGGCCACGTGGCCGATCTCCTCGGCGAGGATCACGTCGATGATCCGGCCGGCGGCGTGGTCGCCAACGCTCACGAGTTTCTTCTTGACCATGGGCGAGGCGTCCAGGCCGCGCGCCTCGAGCGTGCGCGGCACCAGCGCGATGCGCGCGAGCAGGTCGCCCTTGGTCTTCTCGGCCATAGCCCACAGCTCGCTGTGCGCCCGGAACGAGCCGTAATCGAAGCCGAGCGTCACGAGGTGGTCGCGCAG
>JANNWA010000175.1:0-1937 GCA_031408275.1 Pseudomonadota bacterium | reverse complement strand
CGCAAGCACCTGCCTGCGGCGTAGGCGGCTTGAACAAGAACAAGACCATCCTCGTCGTCGAGGACGACAGCGACCAGCGCGAACTGGTCGCCATGCATTTGCTGAGTGCAGGCTACATGGTGCGCAGCGTCGCCAACGGCCTCGAGGCGGCGGCGTCCTGCCTGCAGGTCACCCCGGACCTCGTGGTCAGCGACGTGCACATGCCGGGCATGAGCGGCTTCGAGATGATCCGCATCCTGAAATCCGAGCCTGGGATGAAGGACATTCCCGTCATCTTCCTCACGGTGGACGAGGGCGGCCGCGATGAGGGGAGCGATCTCGGCGCGATCGAATACCTGGCCAAGCCCGTCAAGCCCGCCTCTCTGCTCATGCTGGTCGGCAAGCACCTCGCCGGGAAAAAGCGGCGCCCGGCTCAGATCAAAGCCCCGTAAACCGCCTTCTCGAAAGCGTGGAAAAGCGCGAGCGCCCTCGCGTCCACGAAAGGCAGCACCTGCGCCATGTGCACGCCCGCGATCCCGTTCTTCGGGTCGATCCAGAAATAGGTGTTGCCCAATCCCGCCCACGCGAGGCTGCCGGCCGCGCGGCCGGTGGGCGCATCGGTTTCGTTGATCATGAAGGTGAGGCCCCAGGATTTCGGCGTTCCGGGGAAAAACTCCGCGTCGCATGAAAGCTGTGGGCGCGAGGTGCGCAGGAGGCCCACGCGCAGCGGGCCCATCGCGTTGCGCGCCATGAGGTCCACGGTTTCGGGCCTCAGGACCCGAACTCGTGAGCCGGCACTGCCGCGGTTGAGGACCATGCGCATGAAGCGCAGATAATCGCCCGCGGTCGAATACAACCCCCCGCCGCCGGGATCGAATTCGGGATCCTGGTTGGTCTCGAACGCGGTGACGGCCAGGCTCCCGTCCGCGTTGCGCTGGTGCACCCGGGCGAGGCGCGTGCGCATCTCCGGGCTGATGCGGTAAGCAGTGCTGTCCATGCCGAGCGGGGCGAAGATGTGTTCGCGCATGTAGTCGCCGAGGCGCATGCCGCTCGCCGCTTCGACCATCTTGCCGACCCAGTCGATGCCGATGCCGTATTCCCAGCGCTCGCCGGGGTCGAACGCGAGCGGTGTCGTCAACGCGATGTTCCTGCCCGAGCCGGCCCGCGGGAGGTTCATCGCGTCAAGATACCGGTTCATGTCCGGGTTCCAGATGTCGTATGCGAACCCGGAGGTATGCGTGAGGAGCCGCCGCAACGTGATCGTGCCCCGCGCCGCGCGCAGTTTCGGCTTGCCGTCCGGCGTCCAGCCTTCGAGCACCGGGACCTCGCCGAGGGCGGGCAGCACTTCGGCGGCCGGCGCGTCGAGCGACAATTTTCCCTGCTCGACCAGCTGCATTGCCGCGACGCCGGTGACGGGTTTCGTCATCGAAGCGATCCACATGACCGTGTCCGGCGTCATGGCGGCGTCCTCGCCGAGCGCGCGAACGCCGCAAGCCGATTCGTAGATAGTGGCATCGCGCGTGGTGACGGCCGCCACTACGCCGGGCACGTCTCCGGCGGAAACGGCATCCCGGAGCAGCTTGTCTGCGGTTGCCTTCAGCGGCCTGCCTAGCGCAACGGGTTTACGCGGATATTGCGCGGCGGCTGCGCGCCGACCGGGGGCGCGGGATTGATGCCGATGACTGATGTTGGCATATCGAGGACGCGGAAAGGCCACGGCCGCTGGCGCCCGCCGGCGACTACGTAGGGATAGTAGTCGCCCCCGCCATAAGGATCCGCTCCCCAGCCGCTCTCTGCACCGCAGTCCACGCCACGCTGGGCGACGCAGCGAGAGTAGGCAGTTTCCCGGTCGGCGGCACCTTGGTGAGCGTCCTGTCCATACCGCTTCGCACGCTCGGCTTCGAGCTGCTTGCCGAGGGAGGCGATCTTCGCGTCGCGCCGGGGGTCCGGCTGCATGG
>JANNWA010000174.1:0-5903 GCA_031408275.1 Pseudomonadota bacterium | reverse complement strand
CTGTGGTCGGCGCGCAGCTTGGCCTCCTGGTCCGGGTTTTGGCTGAGGGCCATGATCGAACCGGAGATCGAGTTGCGGGTGGTGTCGTTTCCGCCGACGATCAGCAGGATCAGGTTCCCCAGGTATTCCATGCGGTCCATGTTTTTTGTGGATTCGCCATGGGCCAGCATCGAGATCAGGTCGCCGGCCGGCGGGGCATTGACCCGCTCGTTCCACAGCTTGGTGAAATAGGCGAGGCACTTGCCCAGTTCCGCCAGGCGCGCTTCCTGGGACTCGACGATATGGTCCACTTCGGGCGTCGAGGTGGCGACGTTCGACCACCAGGTGAGGAGCTTCCTGTCCTCGAACGGGAAGTCGAACAGCGTGGCGAGCATCATGGTGGTGAGCTCGATCGAAACGCGCTCCACCCAGTCGAAAGTCTCGTTACGGGGCAGCTCGTCCAGCACCTTGGCGGTGCGCGCACGGATCGTGGCCTCCATCGAAGCGAGGTTGGCCGGCGCCACGATCGGGCTCACGCTCTTTCTCTGCTCGTCGTGCTTGGGCTGGTCCATCGAGATGAACATCTGCAGGCGGTTTTCGATCGGCGCCTCGAAGATGCTGATGCCGCCGTTCGACCAGTCCGAGGAATAGATGCCGTGATGCGTGTCCACGTGCATGATGTCCTTGTACTTGGTCACCGACCAGAAGCCGCCGTAGAACTGGTTGGTGTGATGGTGCACCGGGTCGTCGCGGCGCAGCCGCTCGAAGTAGTAGCCGACGGTGTCCTCCAGGAACAGGCGCGGCTTGCTGACGTCGATCTGGTCCAGCGGCATGCTGAAGGCCTCGGCGCGGGCTTTCCCGGCCAGTTCGTTCCGGGTGGCGGCTTGGGTCATGGCGGGTCTCCCTGGGCGGTTCAGTGCTGGCCTTCGGGCATCGTCACCACGATGCCCTCGAGCGCGTCCGTGAGCGGGATCTGGCACGACAGGCGCGAGTTGGGCTGGGTCGTCGCCGCAAAACTCAGCATGTCCGCTTCCATCTCGCTCGGGGGGGCGAGCTTCGCCTCCCAGGCCGGTTCCACATAGACGTGGCAGGTCGCGCAGGCGCACTGGCCGCCGCAGTCGGCGTCGATGCCGGGCACCTTGTTGTCGATCGCAGCCCGCATGAGCGACAGGCCGGGTGCGACCGTGACCTCGTGGCGGGTGCCGTTGTGTTCGATGAATGTCGCTTTGGGCATGACGTCGTCCTTCGGGAGTTATTGTCGGTGCGGGGTTGAGTCTACCGCGCGGCGGCAGGCGTGCCGGGCGCGGGGATGTTCCAGTCCACCCCGCCCATGCCGCACCTGAGCGGCACGGAGGGAACGTAGAACATCGTTTGCGCCTTGCGCTGCCCGGCTGCGCCCATCGCCACCAGCCACGCAAGCAGCTCCACCGTGCCGCCGTCGCCCGCTGCGATCATTTTCTCGATGGTGACTTCGCGCAGGACGAGTTCGCTGTCGCCGGTGGCGAGCAGTTCGAGGAACCAGCGGTCGAATTTCTCGTCCACGTCGAAGTATTTCTGCCCGCCCGGGTCGTGCGAGAGGCCGCCCGTGGCCATGATTGCGACGCGAGCCTTGGAAGGCCAGGCGTGGATCACATCGGCGAGCACCTGGCCGAATTGGTGGCAGCGCGCGGGCGAGGGCAGCGGCGGCACCACACAGTTCATGTGGATCGGCACCAGCGGCACGTCGTACTGCGGCGTGAGGAACTTGAGCGGCACCGACCAGTTGTCGTCGAACTGCAATTGGTCGGAGAACGCGAGGTTGAATCCTCGCTTGCCGGACTCGCGCACGATCAGGCGGGCGAGGTCCCGGTTCCCGCCGACTTCGTAGTCGGGGACGTTGACCCAGTCGCGGAACCATTCGGCCGGCCCTTTCCAGCGCGCGGCCGTGCCCACGCACCAGTCGGGCACGCTCTCCATGGGGAAATTGAGCAGGTGGTCGTTGGCGACGCCCACGATCACGTCGGGCTTCGTCGCGCGCAGGGCCTCGCCCATGCGCGCGTAGCCGGAAAGCACCGCGTCCTGCTCGTGCTGCGGGGCCTTGTCGATCCAGCCCGTGGCGCCGGGCGCGTGCGCGAGCGCGATGACGGAAACGATTTCGGCCATCGCTATCCCTTGAGCATCTTTTCGGCGTAGAGCTGCGCGGCGGCGCTCTCGTTGTGGTTGTAGCCGGCGCCGCGGAACAAGCGCGACACCTGCGGCAGGAAGTAGGGGTGCATGCCGAGTTCACCGAGCCGTTTCAGGTCGATCTCGCGCAGCGCCGTTTGTTCTTCAGCGGAGAGCCCGTAGTCGCGCATCATGCCCTGGAGGTCGGTGCGGAAGCGCTCGCGTTTGGCGGCGTCACGGCGCACCTCGAAAATCAGCCGGTTCGCCGGCAGCGTCTTGTCGGTGTTGAGGATGCTCATGATCCCGACACGATACCAGAGCCGCGTTCCCAGACCACGCGGCCGCCGGCCACGGTGAGCGCAGGTTCGATGTGCCGGATGCGCCCGGCGTCCACGGTGAGAGGGTCCTCGTCCAGCACGATCATGTCGGCGAGTTTGCCGGGCGCAAGGGAACCGCGGTCGTCCTCGTCCATGCACAGCCACGCCCCGTGCACGGTGGCGCAGCGCAGGGCCTCCTCCCGGCTGATGCGCTGCGCGGGGGCGATGACTTTCCCGGTCTCGCGGTCCACGCGCTCCACCGCCTGCCAGATGCACGGCCACAGCGATACCGGCACGTTGTCCGTGGCGAGCGACACCGGCACGCCCGCATCCAGCAGCGAGCGGATCGGGCAGAGCGTGTCCTCCTTCTCCCCGCCGATCTTCGCAAGCACTTCGGAGGCCTTCTTCCAGAGGTAGGCGTTGGTGTGGGTGGTGACGACCACGCCGAGGTGCTTCAGGCGCGCGACCTGTTCCGCGTCGATCGTGACCGGGTGCGCGATCACCCAGCGCAGATCCTCAATCGGCGCTTCGCGCGCGGCCTCGGCGTAGAGATCGAGCATGGGCATCTGGATCGCGCACACGCGCAGGCGTTCGCGCGCCGCAGCCTTGAGGAGCGATACGAGCGCATCCCTGGGAAGCCCGGCGTCGTAGGAGAAGCCGGCCCAGCCGGTCTGCGGGGCGCACTGCGCCCTCAGGCGCGCTTCCAGCGGCTGGCTGTCGACCTCCGCAAACAGCCCCGCCACGCGTAACCACGCGTCGCCTTCGCCACGCCCGCGTAGCCGCGCGGCGTGCTCCGCGACCCAGCCGGTGACGTCGGATGCGCTTGCCCCGCTCCAGCCGGGACTGAACGCGAGCGTCGCACGCACGGTCTGGCGGTCCTGCGAACGCAGGCGCTTGTACGCGTCGATCACCTCGGGCGCCGCGCCGTGGCCTTCGAAGATTGCCGTGGTTCCCGCGGCGTTGTAAAGCTGCATCGAGCGGCCGAGCGTGCGCACGCGGTCATCCGCCGTAAAGTGCGGTGCGTTGCGAAACAGCGTGAACTCCGCGATCGGCTGGAACGCGTGGTCGCGGATGAGGCCGGTCGGCTCGCCCGACGCGTCGGTGTCTATCTCCACGAGCGGCGAAGGCGCGGTCACCCCGCGCCGCACGCCGGCCAGTTCCAGCGCCGCAGTGTTGGCGATCGACACCAGCGGCAACTGGTTCGACCAATACCCCCAGGCGCAGCGGACGAGGATCGGGTGCTGGGTGGACGCGCGGTCGAGGTCGTGGCGGTCCGGCAGCCGGCCTTCCTCGAACATCGATTCCGACCAGCGGTACTCGGGCGGCTCGCCCAAAGGCATGGTGACGATCCAGGTTCCCGGCGGGGTGGCGGCCGCCAGTGCGCGCAGCCGCTCAACGAGCTCGCGGATCGAGCGGCAGCCGGAGACGGACGGCAGCAGGCGTTTTAGTCCCTCCCGGTCGAGGTGCGCGTGGCCGTCGGTGAGGCCCGGCATCAGGGTGCGCCCCGCGAGTTCGATCACCCGGGTGGCGGGACCGATTCGCGCGCTGGCTTCGGCGTCGTTGCCCGCGAAGGCGATGCGGTCCCCGTCGACCGCGACCGCGCTCGCGTCCGGGCCGGCCAGCGTGATGACGCGGCCGCCGCGCAGCACCAGGTCGGCGTGTTGTTTCAAGTGCGGCGGCGCGCTACTCGGGCTTGATCCCCGCGTCCTTCACGATGCGCGCGTATTTCGCGAAGTCCTGCTTCAGGATCTCGCCGAAGGCTTCCGGGGAGGTGTGCGCGATTTCGCTGAACCCGTCGGTGACGCGCTTGGTCACGTCCTTGTCCGCAAGGGCCTCGCCCAGCGCCTGGTTGAGTTTTTCGACGACCGGGCGCGGTACGCCCGGCGGCAGCATCACGCCGTGCCAGCCCACGAGCACGAATCCCGGCAGGGTCTCGGCGATGACGGGAACTTCGGGCAACGGCAGGCCGCGCGTGGGGCGGGTGAGCGCCACGGGCCGGATCTTGCCCGCGCGAATCTGCGGCAGCGAAGTGTTGTAAAGGTCGAAGAGGATGTTGACCTGGCCGCTCAGCAGGTCGGTCAGGGCGGGCGCGTTGCCTTTGTACTGCACATGGGTGATTTCGGTCTTGGTCATCGTGCGCAGCCACTCGCACCCGAAAGTCATCAGCCCTCCGCCGGATGCGCAGGTCACGCTGCCGGGCTTCGCCTTTGCCGCCGCGATGATCTCGGCTACGGTCTTCGGCTCGAACCCGGGGTTGGCCACCAGAGCGTAGGACTGCACCGTCATCTGCCCGAGCGGGGCGAGCTCCTTCAGCGGGTCGACCATGTTCCTGAACAGGGAAGGGTTGGTCACGACGTTCGGCACCACGTAGAGCAGCGTGTAGCCGTCCGGCGCCGCGCGCGCCACCGCGTCGTGGCCGATGTTGCTGTTGCCGCCGGCGCGGTTGTCGATGATCACCGGCTGGCCGAGCCGCTCGGCGAGCTTCGGGCCGACCACGCGCGCGATCACGTCCGCCGGGCCGCCGGCGGGGAAGGGCACCACCCAGCGGACGGGTTTGGAGGGCCAGGCCTGGGCGAGGGCGGAGCCGGCCGCAAGGCTGCCGAAAATTGCCGCGAAGGTGACAGCCACGTACAGCCGTCCGGCGGTGGCATTTTTCGTTTCTGGCATTGATATTGACACGCTATCCGCTCCAGTAAAGGGTGTTTGATATGAAATGTTTAACTTTTAGGTGCCGGTTTCGCGCCGCCGCGCGCCCGGCCGGCGGGCACCGGTTCGCTATCTTATTCCGCTGCCCGGGACGCGGCGTTTTTAAAGTAGACTTTCCGCATATCACCCTGCGGGAACCGTCATGTCCATGCCGAAACGATTCAGCCTCCTGTCCCTCCTCGTGCTCCTGGCGGGCGCGGTGGCGACCACCGCCGTCGCCCAGACTGCCTACCCCGCCCGCCCGGTGAAGATCGTGGTGCCCTGGCCGCCCGGCGGCGCGACCGACGTGATCGCGCGTCACTTGGCGGAACGCCTTGCGGTGCGGCTGGGCCAGTCCTTCGTGGTCGAAAACCGCGCCGGGGCCACCGGGCAGATCGGGTCGCAGGCCGTCGCGCAGTCCGCGCCCGACGGCTACACGCTGCTGATGATGTCGGCCACCGTGCACTCTTTCGGCCCGAACCTCGCGAAGTCGTACCCGTTCGACCCGATCGACGATTTCTCGCCGATCTCGCAGACCGTGTCCTTCCCCTATGTGATGGTGGTGCAGAGCGCCAGCCCGTACAACACCGTCGCGGACCTGGTCGCCGCAGCGAAGAAGGCGCCCGGCAAGATCGCCTACGGTTCGTTCGGCCAGGGCAGCGCGCCGTACCTGATCACCGAGCTGTTCGCGCAGTCCACCGGCACGCAACTGCTGCACGTTCCGTACAAGGGCGGGGCGCAGGCCCTGACCGACCTCGCGGGCGGGCAGATCACGTTCTT
>JANNWA010000173.1:0-2324 GCA_031408275.1 Pseudomonadota bacterium | reverse complement strand
CGGCCTTCAGCGTGATCTCCCCATGCAGCGCGGCGGTTAGGCCGAATACGATACCGCTCTGCATTTGCGCTACGACGATCGCCGGGTTGACGGCCATCCCGCAGTCCACCGCGCAGCAGACGCGCCGGACTTTCAGGGCGCCGTCGGACCCGACTTCAACCTCCGCCACCTGCGCGACGATCGAGCCGAACGATTCGGCCAGCGCAATGCCTCGCGCGACACGGACACCCGGTGCGGCGGCCAGCGGCTGGCCCCAGCCGGCCATCGCCGCAGCCGTCTCCAGCACCTTCTTGTGGCGCGGCGCCGAGGCGAGCATGGCGCGCCGGTATTCGAACGGGTCCTTGCCCGCCGCGCGCGCCACTTCGTCGAGGAAGGCTTCAGCAAAGTACGCGTTGTAGCTGTGGCCGACGCTGCGCCAGTAGCCCACGGGCACGGGCTGCTGGGCGAGCACGTGTTCGACGAGGCGGTTGGGCATCGCATAGGGCAGGTCGTAGGCGCCTTCGGCGACCGTCTTGTCTTTCATTGCGTCGGAGGCTGCCGCGGGGATCAATCTCGCCGTCAGGCCCTGGGTGCAGGATTGCCCGACGATGCGATGATGCCATGCGGCGATCGCGCCGTCTGCGCCCAGCGCGCAGCGCAGGCGCGACACGGCCATCGGGCGGTAGACGTCGTGCTGCATGTCTTCCTCGCGCGACCACAGCAGTTGCACGGGCACGCCGGGCAGCTTGGCCGCGATTGCGACGGCCTGCACCACTATGTCCATCTCCGCGCGCCGCCCGAATCCGCCGCCCAGGTACGGCGTGTGAAGGGTCACCGCATCGGCGGGCACGCCGGCGGTTTTCGATGCGAGCCACTGCACAAGCGAGGGCGACTGGTTGCCGACCCAGATTTCGCACCGGCCGCCGTCCACGCGCGCGGTGGCGTTCATCGGCTCCATCGTGGCGTGCGCGAGGTAGGGCACTTCGTAGAGCGCCTCGATCACTTTCTGTGCGCCGGCCAGCGCAGCAGGCGCATCGCCGACCTTTTCGTAGGCGCGGGCCGATCCCTTGTCGAGGAGCGCGGCATACGCCGCGCGCTGCTGTGCGCTATCGAGCGCGGCGTGCGGGCCCTCATCCCAGGTGATCTTGATGCCGTCGAGCACGTTCTTGGCCCGCCACCATCCGTCGGCGACGACTGCGATTGCGGCCGGGGTAGTGGAAGTAGGTTCCAGTTCCAGGACGGCGACCACGCCCGGGCTGCGCTTTGCTGCGTCGAGATCCGCGGACTTGAGTTTTCCGCCGAACACCGGGCATTGCGCGATCGCCGCGTAGCGCATGCCCGGCAGCCGGACGTCGCAGGCATACAGGGCCGAGCCGTCCACCTTGGCTGCCGTGTCGAGCCGCGCCTGGGACTTGCCGATCAACCGGAATTCGCGCGGGTCCCTCAGCGCCACCTTGGAGGGTACCGGCATCGCAGAAGCCTCGGCGGCAAGTTCGCCGTAGCCCAGGCTGCGCTTGCTCGCGGGATGGATCACTGCGCCGGCTTCAGTGCGGCAGTCTTTCGCATCCACGCCCCAGCGCTTGGCGGCGGCCGCGACCAGCATCGCGCGCGCGGCCGCTCCGGCATGGCGCATGAGGTACCAGCCATCGCGCAAGCTGGACGAGCCGCCCGTGGCCTGGATGCCGAGCAGTTCCGCCACCCGGTACTGCGACAGCCGGGCGACATCCGCGACCCAGCCGCGGTCGTCGGGCCTGAACGGAACCGCTTCGGCAAGCATGGTGCCGTTGGCATACACCGCGTCGACGGGAGCTTGTTCGAAGCGCACCTGCGAGAGTTCGCAATCGAGTTCTTCGGCGACCAGCGTCGGAAGGGCGGTCGTGATGCCCTGGCCCATTTCCTGCCGCGGGACCTGCACCCATACGATTCCGTCCGCGCCGATCTTGAGCCAGGCATTGAACACGGACTCGCCCTTGCGCGGCAGCAGCGAGGCCGGCGGCCGCATGCGGTCGCGTTCGCGGTAGAACAACCACCCGCCGAGCGTGAATGCGCCCGCCGACAGTCCGGCGGCGATCAGCAGGCGGCGGCGGAGGGGACTCTTGGGGGCGGACTTGTTCATGCAAGCCTCGTCTTTGGCAGTATGTTGCGCTGTGTCATTTCATCAGTCTAAACGATCGGACGGTCGGTTAAGATCAGTCGCGTGCAAATGAAAATTCCTGCGGTCTACTGTATGGAGACAACAAAATGAAGCGTTCGACGTTTATCGCCGGGGTTCTGGCCGCGGGTCTCGCAGGGCTCGTACCGCCGCTTGCGGCTTTCGCGCAAACCGATTGGCCGCAGAAGCCGGT
>JANNWA010000172.1:0-7132 GCA_031408275.1 Pseudomonadota bacterium | reverse complement strand
GTCACGTAGGGCAGGTTGATGTCGGTCTGCGCGCTGCTCGACAGCTCGATCTTGGCCTTCTCGGCCGCTTCCTTCAGGCGCTGCAGCGCGAGCACGTCCGTGCGCAGGTCGATGCCTTGCTCTTTCTTGAATTCGTCGCAGATGTAGTCGATCAGGCGCTGGTCGAAGTCCTCGCCGCCGAGGAACGTGTCCCCGTTGGTGGAGAGAACCTCGAACTGCTTTTCGCCTTCCACGTCGGCGATCTCGATGATCGAGACGTCGAACGTGCCGCCGCCGAGGTCGAACACCGCGATCTTGTTGTCGCCCTTGGTTTCCTTGTCCATGCCGTACGCAAGCGCCGCCGCGGTCGGCTCGTTGATGATGCGCTTCACGTCCAGGCCCGCGATGCGTCCCGCGTCCTTGGTGGCCTGCCGCTGCGAGTCGTTGAAGTAGGCAGGGACGGTGATCACGGCCTCGGTCACTTCCTCGCCGAGGTAGTCCTCGGCGGGCTTCTTCATCTTGCGCAGCACTTCGGCCGAAACCTGCTGCGGGGCGACCCTCTTGCCCTTGGCCTCTACCCACGCGTCGCCGTTGTCGGCCTTGACGATGCCGAAGGGCATCAGCTCGATGTCCTTCTGCACCTCTTTTTCCTCGAAGCGGCGGCCGATGAGGCGCTTCACCGCGTAGAGCGTGTTCTTGGCGTTGGTCACCGCCTGGCGCTTGGCCGAGGCGCCCACGAGGATCTCGTCCTCGTCCGTGTAGGCGACGATGGAGGGCGTGGTGCGCGCGCCTTCCGAGTTCTCGATCACCTTGGGCTTGCCGCCCTCCATGATCGCGACGCACGAGTTCGTCGTGCCGAGGTCAATGCCGATGATCTTTCCCATGTCAGTATCCTTGGAGCAGTCTTGAACGTATGTTGCAGATGGGGTTTATGCAGCCGATTTCAAGCGGTTGCGGCTAGTTCGAGCGTGCTTTTGCGACCGTGACCAGCGCCGGGCGGATCACCCGGTCGTGCAGCCGGTAGCCTTTTTGCATGACCGCGACCACCGTGTTCGGGTCGGCGTCCGCCTCGATGGCCATCATCGCCTGGTGGAAGTGGGGGTCGAACTTGTCCCTGGCCGCCGGGTTGATCTCGGCGAGCGACGCCTTTTCGAAGGAGGACTGGAGCTGCTTCAGCGTCAGTTCCACCCCGCTGCGCAGCGAGGCCACATCCGAGGCCTGGTCGGCCAGCGCCGCCTGCAGGCTGTCCATCACCGGGATCAGCGACTCGGCTATCCTCTCCACCCCATACTTGTGGGCGCTGGCGATATCGGCCTGGGCGCGCTTGCGGGCGTTTTCCGCGTCGGCCATGGCCCGCAGCCAGGCGTCGCGCTGCTCCTCGACCTTCGCTTCGGCTTCGGCCAGAAGCTCTTCGAGGTTCTTGGCGGGCGCGGAGGCTTCGGCTTCGGGCTGGGGGATCGGTTCGGACATGGCTGCTGCTTTTCTCTCGGATCGGACAATCTCCCCAATCTGGGGATGGAATTGGGGGATTCAAGGGGTGGGATGCAACTCACTGGCGATTTGGGTGTCTCCAGCGGGTGAGGGTGTAGAATCCACTTGCCATCCAATGAGTTAGCGGGGTGCCCATGAACGAATTCGAGCGCATTACCCATGATCCGAAAGTCATGGGCGGCAAGCCGACGATTCGCGGCATGCGAGTGACCGTTGGCATGGTTGTCGGCCTGATCGGCACCGGGTGCACAGTCGAACAGGTGCTTTCCGACTACCCCTACCTCGAGCGCGAGGACGTTCTTCAGGCGCTACGCTACGCGGCCTGGCGGGCCGAGGACAGGGAGTTCGCGCTTAGCAGCGAATGAAGATTCTTGTGGATATGAACCTGTCGCCCCGCTGGGCGGCAGAGCTTCGGTCCCTCGGGTTCGAGTCGACACACTGGTCGATGGTGGGAAAGGCGGCGGCACCCGACGAAGAGGTTCTGGCCAGATGGAGAGCGAACTCGCGCAAGGGGCGCTGGTTACGATCGAGCCGCGCCGGAACCGTATCCGGATGCTGCCGTTACGGCGACGGGATCCGTGAAGGGGAGTGACTCAATTGTTGAACCTTCATCAAATCTACTTCAGCGCGAAGCCCTGCCCGCGCACATACGGCCCGAAGCTATGGCGCTCAGGGACGGAATACTGTCGGGCCTTGTCCTCCGACCAGGTGTACGCCTCGGCCACGCCCCACCGTTCCGCAAAACGCTGCTTGTCGGGTTCTGTCGGCTCCGCTTTCGCCCGGCGTGCGTCGTAGGCCGCCAACTCGGCGTCGAACCGGCTTGAGTCGTAACGGTCGGTGTGCACAGTGATCGAGGGCGGCAGCCGCATGCTGAGCCGTCCGGCGCCCTCCGGATGCCCAACGCACAATCCCGCGACCGGGAACACACCCTCGGGTAAAGCCAGCAGTTCGCCCAGCCGCTCGATGTGGTTGCGGATCAGGCTGATCGGGCAGCACCCCAGGCCGAGCGACTCGGCCGCAGTGACGAAAGCCTGCAGCACGATGCCCGCGTCGACCGCCGCGTTCATGAACATGTCGAGCGTGTCGTTCGGGAAAGGCTTGCCGCGCAGTTCGGAGATGCGCCGGATGCGCCGGTTGTCGCCGCAGAACACGAGGAACAGCGGCGCCTGCGGGATCCACGGCATTGATTCGACCAGGCCGTTGATCGCGCTGCGTTGCGCGGCATCGCGAACAACTACGATGCTGGCCTGCTGCAGGTCCGATTTCGCCGGGGAGGACAGCGCCGCGGCGAGAACGATCTCCAAAGTTTCTTCCGACACCGAATCCGGCTTGAAACGCCGCTGCGAGCGGCGCGCCAGCATGCCGGCGATGGTGCCGGACGCGGGGGTGTTTCGCCCCGCGCGGGCCGGTAGGCCGAAGCGGTTTTCGATCAGGTCGGCGATGGTTTCGGCCATGAGTGGATTCCAATAAAGTCAAAGATTATTTTAAAGTGTCGTTTACAGGAGCCGGTTTCCTGTCTATTTTGTACTGGTACAGGTACATTTGCCGTAAAAAACCGGTCCGTCTCCGGTCTGCGCTAGGGTTTTGCGTTGACGGCGTCCATGCAGGCCCGTGCCCCCGCGCTGATCTGCTCGAATGCCCCCGCGGCGACAAGCTTGTTCGACACGAGATTGCCGCCTATGCCCACGGCCACGGCGCCTGCCGCAAGATATTCACGCGCCGATTCGGGGCTGACGCCGCCGGTCGGAACCAGTTTGAGGAAGGGCAGGGGCGCGAGCACATCCTGGATGTACTTCGGGCCGCCCAGGCGCGCCGGAAACACCTTGACCAGTTCCGCGCCCGCCTCGTGCGCTTCGAGCAGTTCGGTGGGCGTAAGGCCGCCGCACAAAACCAGCATCCGGTGTTTGACGCAGCGTTCGATTACCAGGCGACGCACCGCCGGCGTGACCGCGAATTGCGCACCCGCTTCATGCGCCGCCTCCGCCTGTTCAGGGGTCAGAACCGTTCCCACGCCGACACAGACCGCATCGCCAAGGGCCTTGCGCGTTGCGGTGATGGCTTCCAGCGCCCCCTGCCCGGTCAGCGTGAATTCCAGGACGCCCACGCCGCCCTCCACCAGCGCCTGGGCCACCTCCACCGCCCGGCTGTAGTCCTCCAGCCGGACCACGGCGACGACCTTTTGCGCAAGAATTTTTCCAATGACCGGCATGCTTTCCCCGATTGACGTGCTTGGCGCGCTTAGCGTGATATCTCGCGCCGGTCCGAGCCCAGTACCGCATCCAGTTCCGCGCGTGTGGTCAGGACCCGGTCGCCAAACTGCGTCAACGCGATGGCGGCCAGCCCCACCCCGCGGCGCAGGCCTTCGCGCAACGCCGCGATGTCGAAAGCGCCTCCCGACAACCAGCCATCGAGCACGCCCGCCGCGAAACAATCGCCGCTGCCGACCCGGTCGACGATCTGCACGGCCAACGCAGGCTGGGCGACAAACTCGTTGCCGCTCAGCAGCGCCGCGCCCTGGTCGCCAAACGTGCAGAAAATTGCCCGTGCCCGGGTCAGCGCCTGCAACTCTTCCATCAACTGGCGCGGCTCCCCCTCGCACCCAAACAGGGTCCTGGCGTCCGCTCCCTTGCAAAACAAGATGTCTGCCGCGGCGATCAAAGGCCGCAACTTCGCGCCGGCCGTCGAGGCCGCCCACAATTTGGCGCGATAGTTCACGTCGAAACTGACCGCCACTCCGGCGGCGTGGGCGCGCGCAATCGCTTCGCTGAGCAGCGCATGGCAACTTTCGCTCAGCGCCACCGTGATTCCCGTCAGGTGCAGCACGCGCGTATCGAGCAGGTAATCCCAATCGATGTCATCCAAGGTCATTCGCGAGGCGGCCGAGTCTGCGCGGTCGTAAATGACCTGGGTGGAGCGCGGCGCCGCCGCATATTCAATATAGTAGGTGCCCAGCCTTTCGCCCGGGACCGATTTCACCGCAGATACATCCACGCCGTCGGCGCGCAGGGCGCGCAGCACCCCGTTGGCCAGTGCATGGTCCGGCATCCGGCTGACCCAGCCGGCACGCCAGCCGAGGCGCGCCAGGGCGACGCCGACGTTGCTCTCGGCGCCGCCGAACTCCAGGTCGAGCGATTGGGCGTCCTCCAGCCTGCGGCCGGATGGGACGCTCAGGCGCAGCATGGATTCGCCCAGGCCGACAAAATCGAAGCGGGGTGGGTGGGTTGAATTGCTCATTTGTGTCACTGGCGTCCGGACGTCAAGCCGGCACGAACTTCGGGATTCCCGCCTCCGCGCTGATGTCCTCGAAGATGGCCTTCACCTTCATCCCGATCTTCCAGTGGCCGGCTTGCGCGCCGACCAGCTGGCCGTACATGCGGGCGCCCTCGTCGAGATCGATGATGCCGAGCGTCACCGGCAGGTCGGCCTTCCAGCCCGGGAAGTTCATCATCACCTTGTTCGCCGTGGTGAACGAATAGATCGTGGCCTTGCCCGAGACCTCGACCCACTCGAGGCTCCGGCTGCCGCAGTCGATGCACCAGGGCTTGGGGAAGAAGTTCAGCGTGCCGCACTTGCCGCACTTCTGCACCACGAGCTTGCGGTTCTTCGCCGCGGTCCAGAACGGGCGCGTCGCGTCGGTTATTTCCGGCAGGGGCTTGCCTGCCGCGTCCATGTGCTTTGCATCCATGCTCAGGCCTCCGCTCCGAAAACGAGGGTCACGCAGCTGCGGTTGTTCCTCGCGTACGTCATGCCGCCGAATCCCGAGGCCACCGACACCCCGGCGTTCTTTTTCACCTGCCGCTCGCCGGCCTCGCCGCGCACCTGGGTCACCGCCTCGATGAGCGGCTGGAAGCCGCCGATGGCGCCGCCGGGCTGCCCGCCGGAAAGCTGGCCGCCGTCTGTGAGCATCGGGAAGTCGCCCTGGATCCTCAAGTCGTGCTCGTCAACGAAACGCCCGCCCTCGCCCTTCTTGCAAAAGCCGTAATCCTCGAGCTGGATCAGGGCGACCATCGGGTAATCGTCGTAGGGCTGGAACGAGCCGACGTCCGCGTGCGCGATGCCGGCCATCGCGAACGCCTCGGGCGCGGTCTGCAGGAAACCGGTGTCGGTGATGTCCGGGAAGGTGCGGGAGCCCGAGTAGTAGTTGTTCACCTCGGCGAAGCCGCGCAGGTAGGCCGGCGTCTTCGTGATCGCGCGCGCATCGTCGGCGCGGGTGACGATGTAGGCGAGGCCGCCGTTCACCATCGGCACGCAGTCGAACAGGCGCACCGGCCACGACAGCCGCTCCGAGGCGAGGTACTCCTCCATGGTGAAGGGCTTGCGATAGATCGCGCCCGGGTTGAGCGACGCGTGGTAGCGCGCGGTCACCGAGATCTTGCCCAGTTGCTCGTCCCTGAGCGGGTACTTGTCCATGTAGCGCGTCTGCACCAGCGCGAACTGGGCGTTCGCCCCCATCACGCCGAACGGGCCCTGGAAGTCCCAGAACACGCCGCGCGTGCGTTCGGGCGACAGCGGCAACCCCGGTGCGATCGACGGGATGGTGAGCGGCGTGTCCGCACCCATGATGAGGGCCCGGTCGACGATGCCGGCCTCGATCATCGCCGCCGCGCGGATCAGCATTGCCGCCGCCGAAGCACCGCCCTGGTCGGCGCGAATCAGGATTCGCGGGCTGATGCCGAGCGTCTCGGCGACCGCCGCCGACCAGTTCACTGTGTGGCTCGCCTCCGCGTGCGCCACGCCGATGGCCTGGCCGTCGAAATCGTTCTTGGTCATGCCGGCGCGCCCGAGCGCGAGGTCGGCGGCCCATGCGAGGTATTCGTCCACCGTGTAGATGCGCTCGCCCGCCTTGGCGCGGCTGTACGGCGTCCTGCCGTAGCCGACCACGGCGACCTTGCCGCGCATGTGTGCGTCTCTTCTCATGCCATCCTCCGCTTCAGTTCAGTTCCATCACGGCGTCATCCGGCGAACGCCGAGATCCCGGTCTGCGCCCGGCCCAGGGTGAGTGCATGGATGTCGTGCGTGCCCTCGAGCGTGTTGACCGTTTCGAGGTTCATCAGGTGGCGGATCACGCCGTATTCGTCGGCGATGCCGTTGCCGCCGTGCATGTCGCGGGCCATGCGCGCGACCTCGAGCGCCTTGCCCGCCGAGTTGCGCTTGAGCAGGGACACCATCTCCGGAGTGGCGAGGCCGCGCTCGCGCAGGCGGCTCACCTGCAGGCAGGCCAGAAGCCCTAGGGCGATCTCGGTCTGCATGTCGGCGAGCTTCTTCTGCACCAGCTGGTTGGCCGCGAGCGGGCGGCCGAACTGCTTGCGGTCCATCACATATTGCCGCGCTGCATGCCAGCAGAACTCAGCCGCGCCCAGCGCGCCCCAGCAGATGCCGAAGCGCGCGTTGTTGAGGCAGCCGAACGGCCCCTTCAGGCCGCTGACGTTGGGCAGGAGGTTCTCCTCCGGCACGAACACCTCGTCCATCACGATCTGCCCGGTGGGCGAGGCGCGCACGGAGAACTTGCCCTCGATCTTCGGCGTCGAGAGCCCCTGCATGCCGCGCTCGAGTATGAATCCGCGGATCACGCCGCCATCGTCCTTCGCCCAGACGATCATGAGGTCGGCAATCGGCGCATGCGTGATCCAGGTCTTGGTGCCAGAGAGTTTCCAGCCGCCCG
>JANNWA010000171.1:0-5809 GCA_031408275.1 Pseudomonadota bacterium | reverse complement strand
GCCACCGTCGCCGTCAGCGCCGCCTGCGTAATCGCAAGGTTTCTACCACCCGCAAACGAAATTCCATATCCAACATCGGACGCAACCGTGCCTTGCGTGATCGCTTTATTTCCCGCGGACTCCCCCGCCGTGCGCGCATAGGTCCCCGTCAGGCCGGCCGTGTCGCCGTTGACATACCCCGTTACGGACGCATAGCCCTGCGCTGGGTCATTCGTTCCGTAGACCTTGCTGTCGTTGTTAGCGGTTACCGTGAGGAACGGCTGCTCGGTATAGATCGCGTAGGTACCAGTAGCCGCCAATCCGGTGGTTGCGCCGTTGTAACGGAAACGTCCGCTGGCCGAGCCGACCAGCGCTTCCAAGCCGGTACTGCCAGCCACCGTGTTGGTGAAAATCGTCGCCCGTCCCGTAGTGCTGATCGAGCCGCCGCTGGAGATGACATTGCCGGTGCCGGCGGTCGAGTTCAGCACGATCGACGAAGTGCCGGAATTGGTACTGGTCAACGCGCCGTTGAGCGTGATGTTCCCGGCCGCGGAGCTCGTCGCCGAAATCGCGCCCGCGCCTGAAGAGATGATGCCGAGGTCGACCGAGGTGCCGGCCTGGATCGTTACGCTACCGCCGTTTCCGGAGATGGCCATGGGCGTCCCGGACGTGCCGATATTGGCGGTCGCCTGCATCAGGACCGGGGAAGCCTCCACGAGCGTGAGCGCGGCGGTGCCCGCGATGCTTCCGGACTTCGCGAGCAGGCTGAGCAGCCCGAGATTCTTGTAGGACCAGGCCGCATTCCACGAAATATCGGTGGCGGAATCCAGCGTCAGGGTATTGGAGTTCGGCCCGGGGCTGGCGCCGGGATCGGCATCCGTCGTGCCCGTGACCGGGCCGATTGCGACCGTGCCGCTGACATTGGAAACCGCTATGCCGCCAAGCGAGGTCTTGACCGTGACATTTCCAAACGCCAGCTGCTGGTTGATCGAGTTGTCGGGCAGGATCCCGACACTGCCAGGGCTCGCGGGAACAAACGCGGAGGCGGTGTCGGTATAAGGGCCAGCCCCGGAAGGCGTCGTGCAATCACCACCACCGACGCACGTCATCCTGAGCGTCGCCCCCCCGGCAGCGTTGACGATTTGTATTTCATCCGGGTCGAGCAGCAGTGTTCCGGCCCGGCCCATCGGCGCGCGGGTGTCGACCATGCCGCGGAAATCCAGGAAGTGTTTGCCGGACACTTCCACAAAACCGCCATCGCCTGAGCCCGCCCCGCCGCGCGCGCTGACCTTGCCGCCGAACCGGGTGACGTCGTCCGCCCACACCACCACCCTGCCGCCCGCGCCGCCGGCGATCGCGTCAGCCTTCACGGTCGTGTCAGCGCTGACGTAGGTCGCAGACGCGTTCTGGACTGCCGGATTCATGCCTTGGTAGTCACCGCCTACCAGCACCGTGCCGCCGCCAGCCGCGCCGGACACATCAACGTTCGCCCCAAAAAGGCCGACACGGTTGCCGAGCAGCTGAATCGTGCCGCCCATGCCCGCTGTCTCGCCCGTCCCTTTGGCCTCGATCACGCCTGACACCAGCGTGGTGCCGGCCAGGGCTTGGACGGATATCCCGCCCCCCTGGGCGCCGCTGGCGCTGAGGCGGCTGCCGGCTTCGAGGGTCACGTCCCGGGTCGCACGCAGGACGATTTTTCCGCTTGCGTCCCGAACCACCTGGTTGGCATCGATGAGGCCCGCGTTGCGCAGTACTGCGCCGTAGATGCCGACCTGCCCGCTTTGCGCGAGGATCCCGCCCAGGTTGACGGCGGCGTTGTCGCCCGCCGTGAGCTCTACCCGCACCCCCGGCGTGCTTGTGTCGAAGATTTTCACCGACTGGCCGGCCGCCAGGATCACGTCGCCCTGCGGGCTGTTGATGATGCCGCTGTTGGTGACGTTCGATCCGACCAGGTAGACGCTGCCGCCCGTGGGCGTGGTGATACTGCCCAGGTTCTCCACCTTGCCGGCGAGCGGATTGGCGATGAAATTGAGTCGGCCCGCGAGAAAATCCTGGTTGCTCAGGTTGAGCGTCGAGGCCACCAGCCCCGCTACATCGACGCGCGCGCCCTGCCCGAACAGGATGCCGCTCGGATTGATGAGGAACACCCTTCCGTTCGAGGTGAGCGTCCCGAGGATGACGGAAGGATCGAACCCGACGACGCGGTTCAGGACGCTAGAGGTGACGCCCTGCTGGACGAAACGGGTGGATTCCCCCGCGCCGATCGAGAACCCCTGCCAGTTGATGATCGTGCCCGGGCTGTTGGTGATGCTGAGCGCCGCACCCGCAGTCGAGAAGCTGGCCTGGCCTGCAACCACCGTGGGATCCTTGCCATTCGCCTGTACCTGTACCGATGCGAAGGCGCACGCCACCGCGGTCGCAATGGCGAGCTGGCGCCACGGAGACTCGGCATTGGCGCCTGGCAACCGGATAGGGACACGCGCAATCATCGTGACGATCTCTGGGAACGACTGCCAAAGATAGCCATTTGCCATCCGGCACTCTGTGCGACAACGCACCCAGGCCGGGATGGCGTGCAGCGGGATGCCGCGCGAAAAGCAGGACTCTTACCCCGCAAATCCGGTGAACGCGGGATTCCCGTCGATCATGGTGCGTTTTCTGACACATCAGACAATCGCAAACGGGGGCCTGCGGCGTGTGCCGGTCGTGCGGCACTGAGAAGGAAACCGACCCGAGCTCGAGGTTGGTCGCCTTCAGTCGACCTTCGCGCCCGAGGCGGTCACGATCGGGCCCCAGCGCCTGTATTCGTCCTGGATCATGGAGGCCATCTGCTCGGGGGTGCCGCCGATGATCTCGTAGCCCAGGTCGGTCATGCGCTTGACGAATTCGGGCGACTTCGTGGCCTTCTGGCCGTCGGCATTGAGCCTTGCGACGATCTCCTTCGGCGTCCCGGCGGGCACCACGATCCCGAACCACGCGGTCGACTCGTAGCCGGGCACGCCCGATTCCAGGATCGTGGGCAGGTCCGGCAGCGTCGGGGATCGCTTCATGCCGGTGGTGGCCAGCGCGCGCAGCTTGCCCGAGCGGATGTGCGTGATCGACGAGGGAATGTTGTCGAACATCATGTTGACCTGGCCGCCCATGAGGTCGGTGACGGCCGGGCCGCTGCCCTTGTAGGGAACATGGGTGATGTCCAGGCCGAGGATGTGCTTGAACATCTCGCAGGACATGTGGATCGTCGAGCCGCTGCCGCTCGAGGCACACGTCAGCTTGCCCGGCTGGGCCTTCGCGAGCGCGATGACTTCCTTCACCGAATTCGCCGGCACCGCAGGATTGAGCACCAGCACATTGGCGAATCCGGCGAGCACGATCACCGGGGCGAGATCCTTGTTGGGGTCGTAGGTCAGCTTCTTGTACAGGAACGGCGTGATGCCGTGCAGGCTGCTCGCGCTCGTCAGCAGCGTATAGCCGTCGGGCGCGGACCGGGCGACCATTTCCGAGCCGAGGTTGGCGCCGGCCCCGGGGCGGTTGTCCACGTTGACCGCCTGGCCGAGCGTCTTCGACAGCTCGATGGCCACTGCGCGCGAGATGATGTCGGTCGCACCGCCCGGCGCATAGGGGACGACCAGGCGGATCGGTTTGGAAGGATAGGCCTGCGCCTGGGCAGCCGAAGGCGAAAGTGCGGCCAGGGCGAACGTTGCGGCGAGCGTGACTGAAGCGAATTTCCTCATGGCGTCCTGTCTCCTTGGCTTATGGCCCCGTCTGGCGCGGGGTGGCTGAATCCTGTCGGTCACAAATTCGAATGCGCTGCAGGCGGCCTGTTGTGTTTCTACACAACACACCTTACAGTAGGTCGGCTCCAGGCATACAGTACTAAAGAGTAAAGTATAACTTTATCCCCGCCCACCGATCGTCCTCGTGCCCGCGGGCGCATGTTCACGTCACAGGCGCTCGAAGATCGCCGCGATGCCCTGCCCGCCGCCGATGCACATGGTGACCAGTGCGTAGCGGCCCTGCACACGCTCGAGTTCGTAGAGCGCCTTCACCGTGAGGATCGCGCCGGTGGCGCCGATCGGGTGGCCGAGGGCCACCGCGCCGCCGTTCGGGTTCACCTTGGCGGGATCGAGCCCGAGGTCGCGCGTCACCGCCATGGCCTGCACGGCGAAAGCCTCGTTCGATTCGATCACGTCCATGTCGGCGGGCTTGAGGCCTGCCTTCTCGAACAGCCGCTTTACCGCCGGGATCGGCCCGAGGCCCATCACCTCGGGATCCACACCCGCATGCGCGTAGGCAACCAGCCGCGCCATGGGCTTCGCCCCGGCCTTCTTCGCGGCGCCGGCTTCCATCATCACGATCGCGGCGCCCGCGTCGTTCAGGCCCGAGGCGTTGCCCGCGGTCACGGTGCCGTCCTTCTTGAACACGGTCTTCAGTTTCTGCATGTCCTCGATCTTCACTTCGGGGCGCACATGCTCGTCGGTCGTGTATTGCAGCGGGCCTTTCTTCGACTTGAGCTCGATCGCCACGACCTGGCTGGTGAAATAACCCTTGGCGTGGGCGTTGGCCGCGCGCTTGTGGCTTTCCATCGCGAAGGCGTCCTGCGCTTCGCGGCCGATGCCGTAGCGCGCCGCAATGTTCTCCGCGGTGACGCCCATGTGGCCGTGGCCGAACGGGTCGTGCAGCGCACCTGTCATCGCGTCGACCACCGCGCCGTCGCCCATGCGCTGGCCCCAGCGCCCGGCCGGCAGGAAATAGGCCGCGCGGCTCATGCTCTCCGCGCCGCCGCCGACCACGACGTCGGTGTCGCCGAGGAGGATATGCTGGGCCGCCGAGACGATGGCCTGCAGCCCGCTGCCGCACAGGCGGTTTACCGTAAGGCACGGCGTGCCTACCGGCAGGCCTGCGTCGATCGCGGCCACGCGCGACAGGTACATGTCGCGCGCCTCGCCGTGGATCACGCCGCCGAGCACGACGTGGCCGATCGAGTTGGGGTCGATCTTCGCGCGCGCCACGGCTTCCTTGATCGCGATCGAGCCGAGTTTCGTCGCCGGAAGGTCCTTGAGCGAGCCGCCGTAATCGCCGATGCCCGTGCGCGTACCCGAAACAACCACCACCTCACGTGTGCTCATGCCAGTCTCCCTGTCAAATCGTGGGCATCGGATTTCTCGATGACCACGTCGGCGAACTCGCCGGGTTTAAGTTTGGCGCCGTCGCGGATGCGCACGACGCCGTCGATTTCAGGGGCGTCAGCCGCCGACCGGGCGATGGCGCCCTTGCGATCGGTTTCGTCCACCAGCACGCGCTGCGTCGTTCCAATCTTGGCCTTCAGGCGCGCAGCGCTGATCTTTTGCTGCTTCTGCATGAAACGCGCGCGGCGTTCCTCGCGCAGTTCAGCGGGCACCGGGTCGGGCAGGTCGTTGGCTTTCGCGCCCTCGACCGGGGAGTACGCAAAGCAGCCGACGCGGTCGAGCTGCGCCTCGTCGAGGAACGCCAGCAGCTCCTCGAATTCGCTTTCCGTTTCTCCCGGGAATCCCGCGATGAAGGTGCTGCGGATCGTGATGTCGGGGCAGATCGCCCGCCACGCCCGGATGCGCTCCAGCGTGTTTTCGGCGTTGGCCGGGCGCTTCATCAGCTTGAGGATGCGTTTGCTAGCGTGCTGGAAGGGCACGTCGAGGTAGGGCAGGATCTTTCCTGCAGCCATCAGCGGGATGACTTCGTCGACACTGGGATACGGGTACACGTAGTGGAGGCGCACCCAGACGCCGAGCTCGCCCAGCGCCTCGCACAGGGCCGTCATCTTGGTCTTCAGCGGGCGCCCCTGCCAGAAGCCGGT
>JANNWA010000170.1:0-3490 GCA_031408275.1 Pseudomonadota bacterium | reverse complement strand
GCGCGAGCATCAGGATCGGGTTCTTCACGAGGTGCGGGTAGGCGATGTGGCCCTGCACGCCGCGCACGGTGAGTTTGCCGGACAGCGATCCGCGGCGCCCGTTCTTGATCATGTCGCCAAGCTTGTTCACGGAGGAGGGCTCGCCGACGATGCAGTAGTCAATCTTCTCGCCGCGTTCGCGCAGCCGCTCGACCACGCGCACGGTTCCGTCCACAGACGGCCCTTCTTCATCCGAGGTGATCAGGAAGGCGATCGAACCCGGGTGGTCCGCGCGCTCCGCGAGGAACGCTTCAACGGCGAGGATGAACGCCGCGATCGAGGATTTCATGTCCGCTGCGCCGCGGCCGTACAGCCGCCCGTCCCGGATGGACGGCACGAACGGGTCCGATTCCCACTTGTCCAACGGCCCGGTGGGCACTACGTCGGTGTGGCCGGCGAAGCACAGCAGCGGCTTTGCCGAACCGCGCCGGGCCCACAGGTTGGTGACCACGCCGCAGCGGATCGTCTCGCACTCGAATCCGATCGCGGCGAGGCGAGCGGCGATCATTGCCTGGCACCCGTCGTCTTCCGGGGTAAGCGACCGGCGCCGGATCAGCGCCTGCGTGAGCTCGAGCGCGTTCAGGCTCACACGGCCGCGTCGATCTTGAAGGAACTGAACGAGGTGTTGGCGGCGCCCGCTGGCGAGAGAATCGACTCCTTCTTTTCCTCTTGCTTGGGGGGGGCGGACGACGGCGGGGCGGCCGGCGTCTGCCCGGTGATGTCGCCCGCCGTCGCCTGGTTGATCAGCCACAGCATGTTGGTGGCCGAGTCGGCATTGGCCATCGCCTCGTCCTGCGAGATCTTGCCGTCCATGAACAGCTTGAATAGCGCCTGCTCGAAGGTCTGGGATCCCGGCGACATGCTTTTTTCGAGGGCGTCCTTGATTTCGTTGATCTCGCCCTTCTCGATCAGCTCGGCAATGTGGCGGGTGTTCAGCAGCACTTCGACCGCCGCCATGCGTCCGCCGCTCTTGGTGCGGATCAGGCGCTGGGAGATGATCGACTGCAGCGCTGCGGACAGGTCGAGTAGCAGGCTCGGCCGGTTCTCCAACGGGTAGAAGTTGATGATGCGGTTCATCGCGTGGTAGCTGTTGTTCGCGTGCAGCGTCGCCAGCGCAAGGTGGCCGGACTGCGCGTAGGCGAGCGCCATGCCCATGGTTTCCTTGTCGCGAATCTCGCCGATCAGGATGATGTCGGGGGCCTGGCGCAGCGCGTTCTTCAGCGCGACCTGGAAGCTCTTCGTGTCCGTGCCGACTTCGCGCTGGTTCACGATCGACTTCTTGTTCTGGAAGATGAACTCGACCGGGTCCTCGAGCGTGAGGATGTGGCCGGCTTTGCGCTCGTTGCGGTAGTCGATCATCGACGATAGCGACGTAGACTTGCCCGAGCCCGTGGCGCCGACCATCAGGATCAGGCCGCGCTTGGCCATGATCACTTCCTTGAGCACCTCCGGCACGCCGAGGCTGTCCAGCGGTGGGATGCTGCCCGGGATGAAGCGCACGACCACGGCGGGGGAGTTCTTCTGGCGGAACGCGCTGATCCGGAACGCGCCAACGCCTTCGAGGGCGTAGGCCGTGTTCAGCTCTAGCTCCTCCTCGTACTCCTTGATCTGCCTCTCGTTCAGGACCTCGTACAGGAGTGTCTGGACCGAGTCGGCCGTCATCACGGTCTGGTTGACCGGCACCGCGTTGCCGTTGATCTTGATGTTGATCGGGGCGCCGACCGACAGGAAGATGTCCGACGCCTTCTTTTCGGCCATCAGCTGAAACAACCGTTTCATCGCAGACATGTTTGTTCCCCCCGGAACGTCTAAACGCCTCGAACTCAGTCGCCGCGCAGCAACTCGTTCAGGCTCGTCTTAGCGCGTGTTTTCGCGTCCACGCGTTTGACGATCACCGCGCAGTACAGCCCGTATTTTCCGTCCGCTGACGGCAGTGTGCCGGGCACGACCACCGAACCGGCCGGCACTCGCCCGTAGATGACCTCGCCGGTGGCGCGGTCATAGATGCGCGTGCTTTGGCCGAGAAACACTCCCATGGAGATCACGCTGTTTTCCTCGACGATCACGCCTTCCACGACTTCCGAGCGCGCGCCAACGAAGCAGTTGTCCTCGATGATGACCGGGTTGGCCTGGATGGGCTCCAGCACGCCGCCGATGCCCACCCCACCGGACAGGTGCACGTTCTTGCCGATTTGCGCGCACGAGCCGACCGTGGCCCACGTGTCGACCATTGTTCCCTCGTCCACGTATGCGCCGATGTTCACGTAGGAGGGCATGAGGACGACGTTCTTTGCCACGAATGCTCCGCGCCGCGCCATGGCGGGTGGAACGACGCGGAACCCGCCCGCCGAAAACCTTGCGGCGTCGTAGCCGGCAAACTTGCTCGGGACCTTGTCGTAGTACTGGGTCGCTCCGCCGGGCATCACGCTGTTGTCGGCGAGGCGGAAGGAAATAAGCACCGCCTTCTTGATCCACTGATGCGTCGTCCATGCGCCGGCAAGCTTCTCGCATACGCGCAGCGAACCGGCATCCAGTCCGGCGATCACCTGTTCGACCGCGTCGCGGACGGCAGCCGGTGCGGCGGAGGGAGTCAGGCTGGCGCGGTCTTCCCACGCTTGGTCGATGATCTGTTGGATGTCTTGCATGGCCTATAGGGTCTTGGTGAAACTGACGATGCGCCGGATCGCGTCCACGCATTCTGCCAGAGGCTGAACCAGCGCGATGCGAACGAAATTTCGACCGGGGTTGACGCCGTTGCAGTCGCGCGCAAGAAAGCTCCCCGGAAGAACCAGAACATTATAGTCGCGCAGCAGTCCCGCCGTGAACGTCGCGTCGTCGATGGGTGTGCGCATCCAGAGGTAGAACCCGCCGTCCGGCATTGCGGCCTCGAGAGTGCCTTCCAGCAACGGAAGGGCCGCCCTGTACTTCGCCGCGTAGAGGCGGCGATTCTCGACTACGTGGGCCTCATCCCGCCAGGCAGCGATCGACGCACGCTGCACCGTAACGCTCATCGCGCTTCCGTGGTAAGTCCTGTAAAGCAGGAAGCTCTTCAGCAGCTCGTCGTTCCCGGCGACGAATCCCGAGCGCATCCCGGGGGCGTTGGACCGCTTGGACAGGCTGGAAAAGACCACCAGGCGCGGAAATCCTGTCCTTCCAAGCTGTGTCGCGGCCTGCAATGCGCCCAGAGACGGGCGCGATTCATCGTAATAGAGTTCGGAATAGCACTCGTCCGACGCGATCACGAATCCGTGGCGGTCCGAAAGGTCAAACAGGACACGCCAGTCATCCAGGTTCATGACCGCGCCGCTGGGATTGGATGGCGAGCATGTGTAGATGAGCTGCACTTTCCGCCAGGTCGCGTCGTCCATGCTGCGGTAGTCGACCTTGAATCCCGTTTCGGCAGTTGCATTCAGGAACACGGGGGCTGCGCCGGCCAGCACGGCGGCGCCTT
>JANNWA010000169.1:0-2780 GCA_031408275.1 Pseudomonadota bacterium | reverse complement strand
CCGCGGAGCATCACGGCGCGCACCCTCGTGATCACCGGCGAAGCGGCGCTCGACCAGGTGGTCCCGGTGCAGGTGACCGAGCAATACATGACGGAGCTTCGCTCGGCGCAACGGGTGGTGCTCGAGCGAACCGGCCACCTCGGCATCGTGACGCGGCCTGATATGTTTGCGGAGATTCTTGGAAGGTTTGTGGATGGCAGCCGAATTCCTGCGTGAGATTCCCGGGCCAATGGGCCCGCTCGAGGCGTTGCTGGACTTGCCCGACGGCGAGCCGACGGCGGTGGCCGTGTTCGGCCACCCGCATCCGCTGCACGGCGGGACCATGCACACCAAGGCGCTGTACCAGGCCGCCAAGGCGCTGCCGCGCATTGGTGCAGCTGCGTTGCGTTTCAACTTCCGTGGCGTCGGCCGCAGTGCCGGCACCTTCGACTCGGGCCAGGGCGAGAAAGACGACTTCAAGGCCGCGATCGATTTCGCGGTCGAGCGCTACCCGGGCCTCCCGGTGTGGGCGATCGGCATGTCGTTTGGCTCGTGGGTGGCGATGACGACCGGCGCCGAAGATCCGCGGGTCTCGCTGCTCCTGGGCATTGCGCCGCCCGTGGATCGCTATGAGTTCGACGTGCTGAAGACCTGCACGCTGCCCAAGTTCATCATCCATGGCGAAGACGATGAACTGATCTCGATCAAGGAAGTGCGCAAGTTTTACGGGCAGATTCCGGAACCGAAGGAAATGATCACCATTGAAGACGCCAACCACCTGTTCGAGATGAAGACCTCGCTGGTGGGCGACGCCGTCGAAGGCTTGTTGGCCGATGTGGCCAGGCCAGTGAAGTAGGAACCCACCATGCAAGATGCTGTCATCGTCGCCGCCGTTCGCACCGCCGTGGGCAAGGCGCCCAAGGGCACGCTCAGCGTGATGCGCCCGGACGAACTCGCTGCCTCGGTCATCAAGGGCGCACTCGCCCGCGTCCCCGGCCTCGAGCTGTCGTCGATTGACGATGTGATCCTGGGCTGCGCGATGCCGGAGGGCGAACAAGGACTCAACGTGGCGCGCATCGCCAGCCTACGCGCCGGCATTCCGGTCGAGGCCTCGGCGGTCACCGTCAATCGCTTCTGTTCGTCGGGATTGCAGGCCATTGCCTATGGCGCCGAGCGCATCATGCTCGGCCAGGGCGAGGCGGCCGTCACCGGCGGCACCGAATCGATGAGCATGGTGCCGATGGGTGGCAACAAGGTGTCGCCTAATCCCGCGCTGGTCGCCAGCTACCCCGATGTCTACCTCACGACCGGCCTGGTCGCCGAGAACCACGCCCGCGAGTCGAACGTGTCGCGCGAGGCGCAGGACCAGTTTGCGCTGCGCAGTCACCAGCGGGCCATCGCCGCGATCGAGGCTGGACGGTTCAAGAATGAGATCATCCCCCTGACCGTCCGCCTGGTGGATGGTCCGCCTAAAGGCGGACGCCACATCGATGTGGCATCCGGCTTTAGCCGGATAGACATCAGGGAGATCGTGTTCGACACCGACGAGGGTCCCCGCCGCGATACGTCGATCGAAGTCTTAGCCAAGCTGCGGCCCGCCTTCCACGTCAGCGGCACGGTGACGGCCGGCAATTCCTCGCAGATGAGTGATGGCGCTTCGGCCGTGATCGTGACGTCGGCGGCGCTGGCCAAGGAGCGCGGCCTGACGCCGCTGGCCCGTTTCGTGGGCTACGCCACCGCCGGCGTGAAGCCCGAGCTGTTCGGCATTGGACCCGTGCCGGCCATTCGCAAGGTGTTGAAGCTGACCGGACTCACGCTCGATCAGATCGACCTGATCGAACTGAACGAAGCCTTCGCCGCGCAGGCGCTGGCGTGCATGAACGAGCTGGGGCTCGATCCCGACAAGGTCAACGTCAATGGCGGCGCGATTGCGCTCGGCCATCCGCTGGGATGCACCGGCGGCAAGCTGACCGCGACGTTGATCCACGAACTGCATCGGCGCAAGGCGCGCTACGGATTGGTCACGATGTGCGTAGGTGGCGGCATGGGCGCCGCGGGAATCTTCGAACGACTGTAGGTCCGCCTGAAGGCGGACACCACATTAGACGGATGTAGCGTCCGGCTTTAGCCGGACCGGTGGGAGACACAACATGGCAAGCGCGACGACAGAAACAATGGCACGGGGCGGTTCGTGGTTGATCGAAGAAACGGCGCCGGCGTCGGTGATGACGCCCGAAAAGATTACCGAGGAGCACCAGCTCATTCGGCAGGCGGCCGCGGAGTTCATTGCCGGCGAGGTGATGCCGGCCAACGAGCAGCTCGAGAAGAAGGACTGGGCGCTGCAGCGCGAGCTGATCAAGAAGTGCGGCAGCCTGGGCTTGTTCGGCACCAACGTGCCGGAAACCTACGGCGGCGTGGACCTCGACAAGATCTCGACCCTGGTCGTGTCGGAAGAGATCGCCAAGCACGCGTCGTTTGGCGCCACGTTTGGCGCGCAGGCCAACCTCACCATCCTGCCGATCTTCATGTTCGGCACCGAGGCGCAGAAACAGAAGTACCTCCCGGGCCTGATCTCGGGCGAAGTGGTCGGCGCCTACTGCCTGAGCGAGTCAGGTTCAGGATCCGACGCGCTCGGCGCGAAGACGCGGGCCATGAAGCAGGCCGACGGCAGCTTCGTGATGTCCGGCGAGAAGATGTGGATCACCAACGGCGGCTTCGCCGACGTCTTCGTCGTGTTTGCCAAGGTTGACGGGGAGCACTTCACCGCGTTCATCGTCGAGCGCCAGTGGTCCGGCGTGTCG
>JANNWA010000168.1:0-7129 GCA_031408275.1 Pseudomonadota bacterium | reverse complement strand
CGCGAATGGAACGCCGAATGCCGCGCTGTGCGGCCTTCGACGTGGCGTTTGGTCTTCTCGGGCAGCGCGTCCCAGGCGGCGCGGAGATCCGCCCATTGCGTCTCCCCGCCCTCCTCGGTCACCACCACTGCCGAGAGCATGGAGTACTTGACCGGGAGGTCGTGGAAGGTGCTGTCGGCATGCCAGAGCTGGTTGGCGAGGACGCCAACCAGCTTGGCGTTGTCGCGCCCCGCGACCGACCCGTCCAGCGCGACGTTGCCGATGTCGATGAGTTCATCGTACTGGAAGCGCGTCGGCGCCCCGGTGGCCTTGCGCAGGCCGGCGTCGAGCGGGCCGAACTGCTTGGCCAGGGCGATCTGCTCGGCCTGCGACAATGGCTGGCCGCGAAACACCAGCACGGCGTAGCGGTCCATGGCCGCGTCGATTGCGCGGACCGTGTCCGCCGGCAACGGTTGTGTCAGGTCCACGCCGCCCGCTTCTGCGGCGAACAAAGGGTGCAGCGGTTTGAGTTCGAGTGTCATGGCAATTCACCCCGGGGAAAGCGCCGGTGCGGGCGATCCGAAAAACCTCAGTGCTTCATCGCCCCGTGCTTGGGGGCCTGGCTGGCGCCGGCACCCATGGCTTCGACCGCGAACTCGGCCTTCAGTTCGCCCGCCTTCTCGAAGCGCAGGGTCACCGGGACCTTGTCACCCGCCTTGAGGGGCGCCTTCAGTTCCATGAACATCAGGTGGAAGCCACCCGGCTTCAGCTCTGCCGTGCCCTTGGCCGGCACGTCGATCCCCTTCACCTCGCGCATGCGCATGATGTCCTTCTCCATCGCCATTTCGTGAATCTCCATGCGCGCCGACGCCGGACTCGAGACGCCCACAAGCCGGTCGCCGGCCGCGCCGTTGTTGCGGATGACGAGGTAGCCGCCGCCGACCGCCGCGCCCGGCGGGGTCGCGCGCGCCCAGGGCTTTTCGATCTGCAGGTCGCCCTTGGCCTGGGCGTGGGAGAGGCCGGTTGCCGCAACGAACAGCGCGGCGCCGAGCAATGCGCGAGTGATTTTATCCATGCGCGATTTTATCACTGCGGTCCTAATTTCCTGTGAAATTCGGCTTCCGCTTCTCGGCGAACGCGCGCTCCGCCTCCCTGTGATCTTCGGTCTGGAAAGTTGCCATCTCCAGAGCAAACGAGGCGTCCATGACGAGGTTGAGCTTGTCCTTGATCACCTTGTTTTCAGCGGCTTCGGCGGACCGGAACCCTGGTCAGGCTGCGGCCTTAGGGGCGTTTAGTAGTTCTCTGGTCATTTCCGCTGAAGGCAACCATCCAAGACGGCGCTGGGGTCCGCTGTTGACACTGAAAGTAACATATACGTTACCATGTTTATGCACATCGAAGTCTACGATTACCAGGCTAGGAAGAAGACCTCCCGGGAATCCGGGGGCAAGCCGGTGAAGCATAAGAGGTAACGAAAATGGCCCTCACACGCAACTTCAAGCAAACCGTGGTCGAACGCGTCGAGCGCGACCCGGCCTTTGCGAAGGCGCTGCTTGACGAGGCGGCCACGCTGTTCCTGAACGGCGAAACGCAAACCGCCCGCTTGATCCTGCGCGACCTCGTCAATGCGACGCTCGGTTTCGAGCAGCTCGCCGCACTCACCGACCGGCCCAGCAAGAGCCTGCACCGGATGCTGTCGCCCAAGGGGAATCCGAACATGGACAACCTTGCCGCGATCTTTGGCGCAATGCGCCGGCGGCTGGGCGTAGGGTTCGAAGTGCGGGCGATAAACAGGAAGTAAGCCGCGCCGATCCGGGTGTCTGCCAGATTTATTGACTTTGCTTTCGTAACGTCTAATCCGGGAGCCGGTCTCATGTCAGTTTATGTACCGGTACAAATACATTACATTCCAAACAAAGCTATTTCTTCGCGTCCTCCATCTCCTGCAACTTTCTCCAGAACACCTTGCCGGTGCCGGTCTTCGGGAGCTCGCTGACGAACTCGACCACGCGCGGGTATTTGTAGGCCGCCATCTTTTCCTTGGCCCACTCGATGATGTCTGCGGGCTTCACCTTGCCGCGCGAGGCGGCCTTGAGCACCACCACGGCCTTCACCGTCTCGCCGCGGTAGGCGTCTCGCTGCGCTATGACGCAGGCCTCCTGGATGTCCGGATGAGCGTAGAGCATCGCCTCGACCTCTGCCGGCCAGACCTTGAACCCCGAGGCGTTGATCATGCGCTTGAGGCGGTCGGTGATGAAGAAGTAGCCTTCCTCGTCGTAGTAGCCGAGGTCGCCGGTGCGAAAGAACGTGCTTCCGTCGAACTCGATGAACACATCCCGCGTCGCCTCCGGCTGGTTCCAGTAGCCAAGGAACACCTGCGGGCCACGGCTGATGATCTCTCCGACCTGGTTCGGGCCGAGTTCGACCAGCTTGTCGGGGTCGACCACGCGCGAGTCGGTGTCGAAGAAGGGAATCCCGGCGCACTGCTTTTTCGGCCGGTGCACGGGGTTCACATGCGTGGGCGCGGCCGTCTCGGTCAGGCCGTAGCCTTCGATGTAGGGCAGGCCGATCTTGTCCTGCATTTTCTGCGCGACAGCCTCGGGCATCGAAGCGCCGCCGCCGCCCACCCGCGTGAGGCTCGAGAGGTCATACTGGTCGAGCTTCGGGTTGGCGAGGAAGTCGATCAGCATGGCGGTGATGTTCGTCCAGGAAGTCACGCGCCGGCGCTGGATCAGGAGCCCCGCGCAGTCGCGGTCCCAGCGAGTCATCATCACTACGGTCGCGCCCAGGATGATGGGCGTGTTCATGTTGCCCTGCATGCCGGTGACATGGAACATCGGCAGCACGCCGAGGATCACCGCCTCGCTGGTGCCGTTCTGCCAGTACACCCCGCCATTGGCCGTGCACATGATGGTCGAATGCGGATGCATGCAGCCCTTGGGCTTGCCGGTGGTGCCCGAGGTGTACGGCAGCACCGCGAGGTCGTCGGGCCCGGCCGTGTGCTCGGCCGGAACTAGATTCTGCGCAAGCGCGTCCGCCCACAGCGTGACCTCCGGCCGGGACGATGGCACGCGCGGCGCGCGCACGAAATCCGGCAGCGGCAGGTCGGAGGCAGCGTCGATGTAGTCGGAATAGGCCCCGAGGATGCAATGCGCGAGGCCCCCGCCCCCCGCTGCTGACCCCAACAACGGCTCGACCTGCGAATACAACTCCTGCCCCGCCAGCACCACGCTGGCGCCGCTGTCCTCTGCGTAGTGGCGCAGTTCCTCGCTGCGGTTCATCGGGTTTACGGGCACCACGGCCGCGTCGGCGCGCAGGATGGCGTAGTAGCCGATCACGAACTGCGGGCTGTTCTGCATGTAGAGCAGCACGCGATCGCCTTTCTTTATGCCGCAGCGATGCGTGAGGTAGGCCGCAAGCGCGCGGACTTCGGCATCGAGCCGGGCGTAACCCAGGTCCGCTCCGTAATAGTGGATCGCGGCCTTGTCCGGGTAGCGCTGTGCGCTGACCTGGAGGTTGAAGTACAAGCTGGTGCGCGGGATCGAAAGGCTCTTGGGCAGCGCCGGCGGCCAGGAGGGATAGTGTCGGGTGAACATGATGTGCTGGAGGACTTTTATGCGGCGTACTTTTTCACGGCCTTCTCGTCCCACTTCATGCCCACGCCTGGTCCGGAAGGCGTGAGCACGCAACTATCCTTGATCCGCACCGGCGACTCGAGGATCGGCTCGGCCCAGTCCACGTACTCCAGCCAGTGGCACGTGGGCGTCACGGCGAGCAGGTGGCAGCTCACCTCCGGAAAAAGGTGCGACGACATCTCGAGCCCCGCACCCTGCGCGAGCGCCGCCGCGCGCATCCAGCCGGTGACGCCGCCAATGCGCTGGGCGTCGGGCATCACGTAGTCGCACGCGCCGGCGGCGAGCGCCTGCGCCATCTGCTCCGGGCCCATGAAGTTCTCGCCGAGTTGCAGGGGCGTCGCGAGTTCCGCCGCGATGCGCGCGTTGCCTTCGAAATCGTCGGCGCGCGTGGGCTCCTCGATCCAGGTCAGGCCACCTTCGTCATCCAGCATGCGGCCACGCAGGATCGCGTCGTTGACCGTCAGCCCCTGGTTGAAGTCGCACATCAGGGTGATGTCCGGCCCGATCGCCTTCTTGACCGTGCGCAGCGCGGCGAGGTCGTCCTTGGCATCCGGCCGCCCGAGGCGCAGCTTCACGGCCGAGAAGCCCTCCTTCACCAGCCCCTCGGCCTCCCTCGCCAGCGGCTTCAGCGGCATGATCCCGAGGCCCTTGGAGTTGTAGGCCTTCACCGGGCGCGGCGTACCGCCCAGGACTTTTACCAGCGGCTCGCCGAGGCTCTGCGCATAGGCGTCCCACGCCGCCATGTCGATGCCGGCCATCGCGAACAGCACGATGTTGTGCACGCCGAGCAGCGTGTGCTTCTGGCGCAGCTTCTTCTCCAGCTCGAAAGGCGCGACCGGGTCGCCCTTGATCATCTCGCCCATGGCCTCGCACAGCGTGACGATGGGCTTGAGGAAAGTCCGGTTGATCGCGAACAGGTACGCGCGGCCCGTGATCCCGGCCGTGGTTTCGAGGTCGAGCAGCACCAGCGGCGCGATGCTGACCGCGCCGGTGGCGGTCTGCAACGGCAGGCGCATCGGGACCAGGACGGGGCGTACGCGCAAGGCGCGCACCGCGAGCTTTGTTGTTTTCATGTCTCCTCCTCCAGTCCGGCATTCTGCCGCGAAAAGCCTCCGCTCAGCGGCCGCGGAAGCGCGGCTTCCTTTTCTCCATGAACGCTTTGCGGCCCTCGAGGTAGTCCTCGCTCACCGCGCAGCGCTCGATCGCCGCGAGGCCCTTGGCGAAGTCGGGCTCCCCCGTGGGACGCACGAACTCCTCGATGAGGATCTTGGACGCGGCGATGGTGAGCGGTGCGTTGTCGGCCAGGCCGGCGGCCGTCTTGCGCACATCCGTTTCAAGTTCCTCGACCGGCAGCACGCGGTGCACGAGGCCGATGGAGAGCGCCTCCGCCGCGCTGTAGCGCCGCCCGGTGAAAAAGATCTCCCGCGCGTTGGCGTGGCCGACGGTTTCGATCAGCCGCTTGGTGCCGTCCAGGCCGTAGCCCAGGCCCAGCCGCGCGGCGGGAATCGCGAACTGCGCGTCGTCGCTGCAATAGCGCAGGTCGCAGGCAAGCGAAATCTCCACCCCTCCGCCCATGCAGTACCCGCGGATCATCGAGACCACGGGCTTGGGCGAGCCCTGCAGCGCGTGCAGCGCGTGGTCGAGCAGCGTGTCGTACGCCGACACCTGCCCCGACTCCGAGCGCGCCTTCTCGAATTCCGAGATGTCCGCACCCGCCGCAAAGGCTTTTTCGCCCTCGCCGCGCAGGATCACGACCCGCACGTCCGGGTCGGCGTCGTACTGTGCCATCGCCTTCGGGAACCCGCGCCACATGTCGCCGGTGATCGCGTTCAAGCGCTCCGGGTTGTCGAGCACGATCCAGCCGATCGCGCCTTCCTTTTCGATCCGCAGCCGGCCGGCCATCTCAGGGCTTTCCGGCCGGACCGTAGATCGACGCGAGCGCCGCGCGCGGATCGCGCTCCGTCCAGCGACCGGCGTCCACGCGATGCAGGAAATCCCCGAGGATCTGGTTAAAGACCGCCGGCTCCTCGAGGTTGATGGTGTGCCCGCTCACCGGCAGCACCGCGAGGCCCGCCTTGGGAATCGCGCGCTTCAGCATGATGGACGGCTCGATGCAGGCCTCGTCCTCGTCGCCGGTCATGATGAGGGCGGGCACGTCGATCGCGGCGATCTGGTCGGTCATGTCGTAGATGCACGGCCGGCGGCCCTGGTAGCCCTGCGAGGTGTTCGCCGACCCGGCCGCCGAGTGTTCGGCGAGCTGGCGCGCGTATTCCGCAAAGCCGCGCGGGTCTTTGTTCTGGAACTGGATGCGCGTCGGGCCGTGGCCGTAGGTCGCCGCGATCTCCCCCATGCCCTCGGTGCGGATCCGCTCGGCCAGTGCCACGGCATCGACCTGGAACTGCTTGTAGGCCGTCGGATGGGCGCCAGAGCCGCAGCCGGCGATGGTCAGCGACCGGGCCCGGGGCGGAGCGCCCTTCTTGCAGTACTCCATGCCGAAATGCAGCGTCGCGAACCCGCCCATCGACAGGCCGACCACGTGGGGCGTCGGCAGCTTGAGGCCCTCGATCACGCAGCGCAGGTCCTCGCGCCAGCGCTCCTGCGAATAGCGGTCGAAATTGTCGGGCACATCGGAGGGCAGATACCCACGCGCGCTGTAGGTGATGCAGCGGTAGCGGCGCGAAAAGTGGCGCACCTGGGGTTCCCAGCTGCGGTAGTCGCCGGCGAATTCGTGCACGAACACGATGGGGATGCCGGTGCCGGTGTCCTCGTAGTACAGGTTTACGCCGTCGTCGGTTTTGATGTGGGGCATGTGAACGCTCTCTTTCTGGTTGGGCCGGTCGCAGGTAAAGTGTGCGGACGCTAGTTGATCAGCGGCGGCTGATCCGGTGGCAAGCCTAACCAAAATCCCGCCGCGCACATAGAGGAGTTTCATGGACCTGAACCTGAAGGGCAAGCGCGTACTCGTCACCGGCGGATCGAAGGGCATAGGCAAGGGCTGCGCGCAGGTGTTTGCGGAAGAAGGCGCCTCGGTCATGATCGCTTCGCGCGACGGGGCCGCGCTCGAAGCGGCCGCAAAAGACATCAAGGCGAAGACTGGCGCCGACGTGAAGTGGAAAGCGGCCGACTTGTCGCAAAAGGGTGTGGCCGAGGATCTGGCGAAGTGGGCCGGCGACCTGGACATCCTCGTCAACAACGCCGGGGCGATCCCCGGCGGAGACCTGCTCAAGGTCGACGAAGCCACGTGGCGCACCTCCTGGGACCTCAAGGTGTTCGGCTACATCAACCTCACGCGCGCCGTGTATGCGCGCATGAAGGAAAAGAAGCGTGGCGCAATCGTCAACGTCCTCGGCAACGCCGGCGAAAAACTCAATGCGGCCTATATCGCAGGCTCTGCAGCAAACGCCGGCCTCATGGCTTTCACGCGCGCGCTCGGCGGGGCTTCGCACGCCGACGGCATCCGCGTGGTCGGCGTGAGTCCGGGACCCGTAGCCACTGACCGGCTGCTTTCGCTCTAC
>JANNWA010000167.1:0-2248 GCA_031408275.1 Pseudomonadota bacterium | reverse complement strand
GATCCTCCTCGAGCGCAAGGTCCACCTGGTGCACCACGCGTGGATCGCCGCGCCGCTGATGGAAGACGGCGCCGTGCGCGGCGCGATCTTCGAGAGCAAGTCGGGCCGCCTCGCGGTGCGCGCCAAGGTCGTGGTGGACGCCACCGGGGACGGCGACCTGCACGCGATGGCGGGCGCCCGCAGCGACACCGACATCGAAGAATCCGACATCCACCACTGCATGAACACCTCATGGTTGTTCGGCGGCGTGGACATGACGCGCTGGATCGAATTCAAGGCGGGCCGGCCGGAACAGTTCGCGCAGTTCATGCAACTGGGACGCGAGCGCCTGCGCTTATTCGAGAAGCCCTTCGTCTCGTGGCGCAACGACATCGCGCTCTATATGGGGCCGCGCCAGTCCGGGTACTCCGCGCTCGACGTCGACGACCTCACCACGGTGGAAATCCGCTCGCGCGAACTGATGGCGCAGCACCTGGAGTTCTACCGCGCGAATGCCCCCGGTTTCGAGCACGCCTACTTGCTCTACGGCGCCCCGCAACTCGGTGTGCGGCATGCGCGCCGCCTGGCCGGCATATCGCGGGTCGAACGGGCGCAATGGCCGACCGGCATGGTCCATCCCGACGAGATCGGCGTGTCGCCCTGCCTCTCGCCGAAATTTCCTGCCATCTCGATTCCATATGGCAGCCTCGTTCCGGAATCGCTCGACGGCCTGCTTGCGTGCGGCCGCCACATCGCCTGCGACGCGACGTCCCATTCGTTCCTGCGCGAGATTCCCCAGTGCTGGACCACCGGACAGGCGGCCGGCGCGGCGGCAGCGATCGCCGCCAGCCGGGGGCTGCAGCCGCGCGCCATTGATGCAGGCGAACTGCAGCGAGCGCTTCTTGCGCAAGGCGCGCACCTGCGACCCGGGGTGCACGCCCGCGCGGCTTGAGCCGGCCGTTCGGATTAACCCCGCTGTCCGATAGCGTCACCGCAACGCGACAGATCCGCCACGCCGACGAGATTGTAAGAATCTGTCATTGCTCAACCCATTGAATTAGCGTCTAATTGTTGCCGGGAGCGTCCGATTCCTCAAGCTGATTGTAAGGAGTCGGACTCGGGCAACGACCCCCGCTGACGGGGGTCACACACGCAAGGGAGTGGACCATGAGCAACATGCATGAAGTGGCGTTTCTGAAGACCGGACTGCGTTCGACCTACGGCAGGAAATACAAGCAGCTCGATTACGAATTCGATCCTGCCAGCGGAGTCCTGTGGGGCCTCATGAACCCGAAGGGCACGCCGTGCTTCAACCTCGGCTTGCTGAACGACATCCATCACCACGATGAAATCCTCCGGGCCAACGCGGGGAAGATCGAATGGGAAGGGACGCTGCGCACTGTCGACTACTACGTCGCCGCGTCGCGCATCCCGAAGGTGTTCGGACTGGGCGGAGACCTCGCGCTGTTCCTGCTGCTCATCAAGGCGCGCGACCGCGAGGCGCTGGCCCACTACGCGCGCCTGTGCATCGACAATGTCTACGCGCGCATCCGAAATTACGACTGCCCCACGCTCACCACGATCTCGCTGGTGCAGGGCGACGCCCTGGGCGGCGGGTTCGAGACCGCGCTCTCTTCGGACGTGATCATCGCCGAGGAGTCCGCGCAGATGGGCCTGCCCGAGATCCTGTTCAACCTGTTCCCGGGAATGGGCGCCTACAGCCTGCTCGCGCGCCGCATCGGCATGCGGGCGGCCGAGGAACTGATCCTGTCGGGCAAGGTGCTGCCGGCGAGGAAGCTCCACGAGATGGGGCTGGTGGACGTGGTCGCCCCAGACGGCACGGGAGAGGCCGCGGTGAACCAGTGGATCGCCAGGCAGGCGCGCCGCAAGAACGGCATGCAGGGGATCCTGCGGGCCCGGCAGCACGTGTTCCCGGTCACGCGCGCGGAACTCGACGGGATCGCCGAGACATGGGTGGACTGCGCGCTGCGCCTGGACGACCGCGACCTGCGCAAGATGGGCATGATCGTGGAGGCGCAGATGCGGCGCATGGAACGCGGCGACGTGTCCGACATCACGGTCGAAGCCCGCGCCGCCGCAAACGAGTAGCGGGCGTGCCGGTTGCCGTTAACGCTATGCGTCGGGGACGTTGGTGATGAACCCGCCCGGGCCGAACATCTGCCCGAACTGGTGGAAATTGACGCGCGTCGAATTGACGATCGCGGCCTGCGCTCCCGGGTCCGCGATCGTCTTGACGAGCACGTTGAGC
>JANNWA010000166.1:0-4799 GCA_031408275.1 Pseudomonadota bacterium | reverse complement strand
GACGCGCTCGGCCGCCTTGAGAAAATCGCGCAGCATGCCGTAGTAGCGTCCGGCTTCCTTGGCGCTGCCGCCGGCGACCTGGATCTTGCGCCACTCGCGGTTGGTCCAGCGCTGCAGCTCGTTGAAGAGCTCGGCCTGCAGGATCCACTTGTCCTTCTGGCTGCGGCCGCCGAGCCGGTTGATGCGGTAGCGCAGCGGGCTGTCGCCTTCGCTGTAAAGGGCCCCGACCATGCGCGAGGCGAACTTGCGGTGCGGCTCGGCCCAGGACACGCGCTCGTACAGGTCGACGAGGTGGCTCTTGTTGATGCGCGTCGGCGTGGAATTGATGATTACGAACATTTCGGTGGCGAAGTCTTCGCTGCGCCCGTCGAAGATCATGCAGGGCACGTTGATCGCGGCGGCTTCGTCCGGGCGGTCATCCAGGTGGAAGCGCAGGGCCGCCAGGCGGTGCTGGCCGTCGACGATCAGGAATTTCTGCTGCGGCTCGGACAGGTGGCCGACGCCCTCCACCCCGGCGGTGCGAAAGCCCAGCTTTTCGGAGGTGAAAAGCAGCACCGTGCCCGGGATCGGCGGTTGGGTGACCGCGGTTTCGTAGAAATTCTTGAGCTGCTTGACCTTGGCCTTCGAAAGCGTGCGCTGGAACGCCTTGTCGGTGCGCTCGATCTTGGCGATGAACTGGGCGATTTCGTCGTCCCGGGAGATCTTCACCGGGGCGATTTCCTCGCCCTCGCCGTAGAACCGGCTGATGAAGCGCACCTTGCCGAGCAGGTCCTTGGCTGGAACGCTGGCGAAGTAAAAGATGCCGTCCTTCTGGCGTATCTGCGTGGCGAGCACTTTGTCCTCCCCCTCCAGGTTGGGCGCGACCGGGCGCGCCGAGAGGAAATATAGCCGAGTTTTGGCGAAGCGGGTACTCCGGAACCGATAATTCCGCGGATTTATTTGCGGAGATTGGCTCCCGGAGCCGCGATCCGGGCAGTATGTATATGCGGAACAGTATATTTCAGTAGGGGCGGGCGGGGGTAGTGTACGCGGCTAGAACGCGGCCAGCCGGACGGCCTCAAGGGCCAGCGCCCCCTCCGGCCGGGCAAGCTGCTCGAGGATCGAAAAGTGGTTGTCGCCGGGCAGGATGAGTTCTCGCGCCGGCCGTTCCGCGGCTTTGAGTGCCGCCGCGTACTCGCGCGACTGGCGCACCAGTTCGGCCAGCTCGGCCGCCCCAACGGCCACCGTGACCGGAATCGCCGGGAGCGGCAACAGCATCGGAGAGTTAGCGCACGCTTCTGTTTTATCCATTTCCAGTGGCTGGTTCAGATACGACAAGCGGATCGGCTCGAGGTCGAACAGGCCGCTGATCGGAAGCGCGGCCGTGACTCCGGGCAGGCGCGCGGCCATGGCCGTGAGATGCCCGCCGGCCGAGTGCCCGGAGACGACCAGGCTGCCGCCAGCGGCAAGCTCCGTCTGGAGCCGGGGCGCCAGCCAAGAGACCGCAGCGGCGATCTCGGCAACGATCTGGCTCATGGTCGCCTGCGGGGCCAGGGTGTATTCGACCAGGGCGACGTTGATGTCGTGAGCGAGCATGCCCTCGGCCACGAAGGCGTGCGGCTCCTTCTCGTTCCATTGCCAGTAGCCGCCATGGCTGAACGCGAGCGTCGGGCGCCCCTTGGTTTTCGCGTGGAAGAAATCAAGCCGCTGGCGCGGACCGCCGCCGTAGGCGAGGTCGCGCGAGACCTTCGCGCCGGAGTAAAGCGCAGCGCTACGCTTTTCCCAGTCCTCCTTGGTGGCCTCGAGCCGGGGCTCGACCGCGCGGTTGTTGTAGGCCGCGTCGAGTTCCGCCTGGCTGAAATTCCGGTAGACGCTGTTCATGTCACCCTGCGCTTGATGAGATAGGTGTGGAATCCGGCCAGCACGACTTCCCCGCGCTGGTTGGTGAGGCGCACGGCGAACTTCACCACGCCGTTGGCCGGGTTGCGGGTGGGGCGCGCTTCCTCCACCTCCATCACCGGCGTGACGGTGTCGCCCATCAGGACGGGTTTCAGGAATTTCCCGCCCTGCTCGAGGAAAGCCACCATCGAATCCTCGACGTGCCCGGAAAGCGGCTGGGCCCCCAGCGCGGTCATCGACATCAGCAGCAGGCCGTGGGCCAGCGGCGCACCGAACGCGGTCTTCTTCGCGTACTCGGCATCGTAATGCAGCGGGTGGGCGTCGCCGGTCATCCGGGCGAACTGGTCGAACGCCGCCTGGTCCAGCACGTGCGCGGGTCCCGGGAACTTGCGTCCCGGGGTGAAGTCACCTAACCAATACTGTTCCGGGCGCATGGGCTAATTGTCCCGCAGGGTCGCCTTGCCGACCATGATGGTGCTCTTCTCCGCGCTGTTGCCGACTTGCGCGACGATGTTGTCCTGCTCGTCCAGGACCGTGACCTGGTCGTCGCCGGGGCACACGGGCCCGGTCCAGCGCACCGAGATCTGGCCGCGGTAGTAGAAGTCCTTGCCGTATTTCTCGAGGGCCAGGTCCACGGCGGGCGCCATGTTGTGCATGCCGTGGGCGAGCGTCCCGCGGAACCCGCGCTTCACGCAGTAGTCGTGGTCGTAGTGCAGGATGTCCCAGTCGCCGTTGAGTTTCCCGTAACGGTCGATCTTTTCCTGCGTCATGTGCACTGTGTGCGTCAGCTTCGCATGCTTGGGCATGGCTTACTCCGGTGACGAGAACGTGTTTTCGACTTCGGCCAGCAGCGTGCCGTCCGCGCGACGGTAGAGCCCCTTCCATTTTACGAACTTGCGCTCCTTCTTCACGTACTTGTCGGTGACCTCGCCCGACAGGCGCACCTCGGTATTCTCGTCGCGCCAGACCGGGTGGCGGTAGCCGAACGCCACCTCGCACATGATCATCCCCTGGATCGGCGGGTATTTCTGGTAGAGCGTCGAGGTCATGTACACGCACAGCACGTCCGGCGGCGCGGCGCGGCGCCCGTCTACCACGTAGAGTTTTTCGTCCCCTTCGACGGCCCGGATGTACTCGTCGATGATCTCCGGGGTGATGGTAAAGCTCACCTCGCCCATCTTTACGCCGACTTCGAAATCGTCGAAGCGCGTGCCGGGCGTCGCACCCTCCCTGATCTTGACTTCGGCGGGCCTGGTCATGGCCGTTCTCCCCGGGGTTGTGAACGGCCCATTGTAGGAAAAACCGGCTGCGGCGAACCGGCGTTTCACAGAACCGGAACCCCGGCCCGCCAGGCGAACCTGTCATTTCCTTCTGGTATAAAGAGATTCGCGCAACCAGAGGCACTCCCATGCTCCGCAGCACCAAGATCGTCGCCACGCTCGGCCCCGCCTCTTCCGAACCGGCCGTCCTCGAGAAAATGGTCCGCGCCGGCGTCGACGTGGTGCGGCTGAACTTCTCCCACGGCACCGCCGAGGACCACCTCAAGCGCGCCCAGCTGGTGAAGGACGTCGGGCGCGCCGTCGGCCGGACGGTCGGCATCATGGCCGACCTGCAGGGCCCCAAGATCCGCGTCGGCAAGTTCGTCGACGGCAAGGTCATGCTCGAAAAGGGCCAGAAATTCGTGCTCGACGCCGAGATCGACATGGGCAACGGCGAGCGGGCGGGCCTCGACTACAAGGAGCTGCCGCGCGACGTGTCGGCCGGCTCGGTGCTGCTGCTCGACGACGGCAAGATCGTGCTCGACGTGGTCGCGGTGCGCGGCACCGAAGTCCACACCACCGTCCGCCACGGCGGCGTGCTGTCGAACAACAAGGGCATCAACCGGCAGGGCGGCGGCCTCACCGCGCCGGCGCTGACGGCGAAGGACATGGAGGACATCAAGACCGCGGCGAAGCTCAACGCCGACTACCTGGCCGTGTCTTTCCCCAAGACCGGCGCGGACATGTACATGGCGCGGGAGCTCATGCGCGCGGCCGGCGGCAAGGCGCTCCTGATCGCCAAGATCGAGCGCGCGGAGGCCATTCCCGCGCTGGAGGAAATCATGAAGGCCTGCGACGGCATCATGGTCGCGCGCGGCGACCTCGCCGTGGAAGTCGGCGACGCCTCGGTGCCCGCGCTGCAAAAGCGCATGATCCGCATGGCGCGGGAGCACAACAAGCTCACCATCACCGCCACCCAGATGATGGAATCGATGATCTCCAGCCCGATCCCGACGCGTGCCGAAGTGTCGGACGTGGCCAACGCGGTGCTCGACGGCACCGACGCGGTGATGCTGTCGGCCGAATCGGCGAGCGGCAAGTACCCGGTCGAGGCGATCGAGGCGATGGACCGCATCTGTATCGAGGCCGAGCAGTCGCGGCCGGTCAACCTCGACCAGGACTTCCTGAATCGCACATTCACTCGTGTCGACCAGTCGATCGCGATGGCGGCGCTGTTCACCGCCTTCCACCTCAAGGTCAAGTGCATCGCGTCGCTGACGGAGTCCGGCTCTACCGCGCTGTGGATGAGCCGCCTGAACTGCGGGGTGCCGATCTACGCGCTGACCGCGCAGACCGCGACGCGCTACCGGGTGTCGCTGTTCAGGGACACCTACCCGCTTGTCGTGAAGTACGTCGGCCACGACCGCGAGGAGCTGTTGCACGAGGCGGAAAGCGTGCTCAAGGCCAATGGCGTGGTCGAGGACGGCGACCTGATCGTGCTCACCATCGGCGAGCCGATCGGCAAGGCCGGCGGGACGAACACGATGAAGATCGTGAAAGTCGGGGAGAATAGGTAGGGGGCCTCGAGGCCGGCCCCCTCAGACCCCGGGCCGCGCGCTCTAATTAGCGGTGCGCCCTTCGTATAAGTCGCGGCCGGCGACC
>JANNWA010000165.1:0-8917 GCA_031408275.1 Pseudomonadota bacterium | reverse complement strand
CCCGTAACGATAGGTGTCGCATACCGACGGCCAGAGGTCCTCGCTGCACTCGTCGATCAGCGCCTGCCACTTCTGCGCGCTGTACCCGGCGCGCTCCTTGTCGTCGAACGCGTTGGCCAGGACCCGGATCGCGAACAGCAGCTCGTCGACTTCGGCCGGGTCGCCGAGCTGGTCGAGCTGTTCGGCCGCCACTTCCAGCCCGTCCAGGTACCCGACGCACCAGTACTCGAACTTGCTGGAAACCTCGGGCGTCCCGTCGTAGAGCACGAGCGCCGCGTCTTCGCGACCTTCGAGGGCCGCGACTTGCTGCAGGTAATAGCGTTTGGCGAGCTCGTACCACTCTTCGGTCCCGGGTCGCGTGTCCGGCCAGTCCTTGATGCCAAGCGCCCACGGCAGCCAGTCTTCGGGCGCAATGGTTTCCGGGGCGCTGGCCACGCCGCAGAGGAATCCCTGCAGCATGTCGAGCGGCATGGTCTCCCAGCCGAACGGGTTGTCGCCTTCGAGGAACAATTCGAGGCGATCCAGTTCCTGGCCCGTCAGCGGGCGATTGTCGTGCGTAGTCATCTTGGCGGCGCCTTGCGGTAAGCCCAGGCCATCATCGCGACGCCGGCCGCGATCATCGGCGCCGACAGCCACTGGCCCATGGTCAGGCTGAGCGTGAGGAGCCCGAGGAAATCGTCCGGCTCGCGCGCGAACTCGCACGCAAAGCGCGCCACACCGTAGCCGATGAGGAAAAGGCCCGCCACCGCGCCCCGCGGGCGCGGCTTCGATGAGTAGAACCAGAGCAGCACGAACAGCAGGATCCCTTCGCCCAGCATCTCGTAGAGTTGCGAAGGGTGGCGCGGCAGCGGCCCGCCGTTGCGAAACAGCATGCCCCACGAAACGTCGGTCACGCGGCCCCAGAGCTCGGCGTTGATGAAGTTGCCCAGCCGCCCCGCGGCAAGGCCCAGGGGCACCAGCGGCGCGACGAAGTCCATCACGGCCAGCCAGTGGCGGCCGGTCTTCCTCGAGAACCACCACATCGCAACAAGTACGCCCAGGAACCCGCCATGGAAGGACATGCCGCCCTGCCAGATGGCGAAGCTCTCCAGCGGGTGCGCGAGGTAGTAGGCCGGCTTGTAGAAGATCACGTAGCCCAGCCGCCCGCCGGCGATGACCCCGAGGATGCCGAAGAACAGCATGTCGTCGAACTGCACCCGCGTGATGGGGGCCGAGCCCGCGTTGATCCGCCGGGTGCCCAGCCACCAGAAAGCGGCGAAGGCGGTCAGGTACATGAGCCCGTACCAGCGGATCGCCAGCGGGCCGATGGCGAACGCGACGGGATCGAAATTCGGGTGGATCAGCATGGCGGCGTCGAACGGGGTCAGGCGCCGGTCGCGGCGCGCCCGAGGTCGTAGATGGCGACGGGATCGCGGACGCCACGAATCGCCGCGGTACGGCCGGACAGAAAGCTCAGCCCAGGGACTTCGCCCACCGCGTCGCGCACGGCCTGCGAGACCACAATGGACTGGTTGGCCAGGCCGCAGAGCCGCGCGGCAAGGTTGACGCCGCTGCCGACCAGCGTGTAGTCGAGATGGTCGTTGGAGCCGAGGTTGCCCACCATGGCCTCGCCCTGGTGAATGCCGATGCCGAGCCGGATTGCGCCCGGCCGCTTCAGGCCTGCAAGTGCACGCGAGAAGTCGATGATATCGAGCGCGCAGGCGCAGCATTTCTGCGCCATGCCCTCGCCGTCGAACACGGCCATGATTCCGTCGCCGGAGTACTTGTCGATGTAGCCGCCATGCCGGTAGACAAGGTCCACCTGGGCCGCGAGGTGTTCGCTCAGGATCGCGAAAACGGTTTCGGGCTCCAGGCTCTGGCTCATTTCGGTGAACTCGCGCGCGTCCGAGAACAGGACGCAAACCTCCTGGCGCTCGGGGGCGGGCAGCGAGCGCGTCGTGGCGTAGAGGCGCGCGATCTCCTGGGTGCGCGGCGAAACGTAGCGTCCCAGGCACAGGCTCATCGACTCGACCTGCCCGAGATAGGCCGCCTTCTGCAGCAGGTTGGCCAGCCGGCGCCGCAGCACCATCGCGTGCAGCGGCTTCTGGATGAAGTCGTCCGCTCCCGCCTCCAGCGCCCATTGCAGCACCTCGCGCTCGTCGATCGCGGTGACGAAGACGATCGGTGCGCTCCGGTAGCGCGGCATCGACCGCAGCTCGCGGCACAGCTCGATTCCGTTTACATCGGGCAGCCGGATATCGAGCAGGAACGCGTCGATATTGCCGTCGAGGGCGCACTGCCTGGCCATCGCCCCGGATTCGGCCTCGACGACGCTGACGCCTGCGCCCTTCAGCATGTCGGCGGCGACCATGCGGGCGACGTTGGTGTCGTCCACCACCAGTACGGTCTTGCCTTTGAGGATCTCTTCCATTGTCGCCTTGCGCTGAGCGGCAAGTTTACGATATTGGGCGGCCTTTGCCCGTGCACTTGTTATCATCGTGGATGCGAAAAAAAACCGGATCGGAGGAGTAAACCATGGCTGAACAGAAGAACTGGCGTTCCAAAACCATCACCGGCGGCGTGGCCCGCGCCCCCAACCGCGCGATGCTGCGCGCCGTCGGGTTCAAGGACGGCGACTTCGAAAAACCCATCGTCGGCGTGGCCAACGGCCACTCGACGCTGAACCCCTGCAATGCCGGCATCCAGCCGCTGGTGGACCGCGCGATCGCGGCGCTCGAACGCAACGGCGCCAAGCCGCAGATGTTCGGGGTGCCGACCATCACCGACGGCATCGGCATGGGCACCGAGGCGATGAAGTATTCGCTGGTGTCGCGCGAAGTGATCGCGGACGCGATCGAGACCTCGGTCAACGGCCAGGCCATGGACGGCGCGCTGGTGGTCGGCGGCTGCGACAAGAACATGCCCGGCGGGATGATGGCGATCGCGCGCATGAACGTGCCCGCGATCTACGTCTACGCCGGCACGATCAAGCCGGGCAAGTGGAAGGGCGTGGACCTGACCGTGGTCTCGGTGTTCGAGGCGGTGGGTGCCTACACGGCCGGCAGGATGTCCAAGGCCGACTACGACGGCATCGAGCGCAACGCCTGCCCGTCGGTCGGCGCGTGCGGCGGGATGTTCACGGCCAACACCATGTCCTCGTCTTTCGAGGCGCTGGGCATGAGCCTCATGGGCTCGTCGCAGATGGCTTCACCCGATGCGGAGAAAGCCGACTCGGCCGCCGAGTCCGCCAAGGTGCTGGTCAACGCGATCAAGATGAACCTGCGCCCGCGCAAGATCATCACGAGGAAATCCATCGAGAACGCGATCGCGCTGGTGATGGCCACCGGCGGCTCCACCAACGCGGTGCTGCACTACCTTGCCATCGCCGCCGCGGCCGAAGTGAAATGGACCATCGACGACTTCGAGCGCGTGCGCCGCAAGGTGCCGGTGCTGTGCGACCTGAAGCCTTCGGGCAAGTACGTCGCCGTGGACTTCCACCGTGCGGGCGGCGTGCCGCAGGTGCTGAAGATCCTGCTGGAAAATGGCCTGTTGCACGGCGACTGCATGACCATCACGGGCAAGACCATCGCCCAGGAACTCAAGAACGTCCCCTCCCAGCCGCGCAAGGACCAGGACGTGATCCGCCCTTTCGACAAGGCGCTCTACAAGCAGGGGCACCTCGCGATCCTCAAAGGGAATCTGGCGCCGGAAGGCTGCGTGGCCAAGATCACCGGCCTCAAGAACCCTTCGATCACGGGCCCCGCGCGCGTTTTCGACTCCGAGCCCCAGTGCATGAAGGCCATCATGGCCAGGAAAATCAAACCGGGCGACATCGTCGTGATCCGCTACGAAGGGCCCAAGGGAGGCCAGGGCATGCAGGAGATGCTAGCGCCTACTTCGGCATTGATCGGCCAGGGACTTGGTGAGTCCATCGGCCTCCTGACTGACGGGCGATTCTCCGGCGGCACCTGGGGCATGGTGGTCGGGCACGTGGCGCCCGAGGCTTTCGTCGGCGGCACCATCGCGCTGGTGAAGGAGGGCGATTCGATCACCATCGATGCGAAAAAGCAGCTGATCCAGCTGAACGTGTCGGCCAAGGAGATCGCGGCCCGGCGCAAGAAATGGAAGCAGCCCAAGCCGCGCTACACCCGCGGCCTCTTGGGCAAGTACGTGAAGCTGGTCTCGACCGCGAGCAAGGGCGCGATCACCGATCACGACGACTGAGCGGCCGGGGCGGGCCTGAGGAACGCTACTTCTTCGCCCGCTCGATAAGTCCCCGGATCAGGGCGGCGGCTTCGTCGGCGCTGAGGCGGTCGGTGTTGATGACGAGGTCATAGTCGGTCGGCACCTCTGCTTCGTGCTGGTAGAAGCGGCGCAGGAATTCGGCCCGGCTTGCGTCGGATTCCTCGATCAGCCGTTGCGCGGATGTCATGCCCCGGCCGAGGGTCGTCAGGCGCTCCATGCGCGTTTGCGTCGAGGCTGTGACGAGCACGCGCAGCACGCCCTCTACGCCGGCCAGCGCGATCGCGGCGCCATGCGCCACGATGACCGCGTTGCCTTCGCGCGCCGTGCGGCGGATGACGTCAACGATGACCTTCTCATAGCCGGGCAGCGCACTCACCGGCTGCGTCGCCGGAATGTCAGCAGCCGAGCCCGCCGACGCAAAGCTCTCGATGATCCGCTCGATCAGCCCCTTGCTCGTGCCGATCTCGGCCTGTGCGAGGTCCTTTTCGGTCACTCCGACGAGCGTTGCCGCCTGGTCGATGATCTCGTTATCGACATAGCGCATCCCGAAATCCCCCGCGACCATGCGCCCGATTGCCTCGCCGCCGGCGCTGAGCGTCCTTGCGATTGCTATGACTGTGTAGGCCATGCCGGTTCCTCTCCCATTTACCGATATATTCTCACGGTTGGACCGCCGGCTGGCGTTGTGTATAGGAAATTCAAACCCCCTTTTTTCACGCGCGACTGAATCGCCAGGCCGGTCTCGCCTTGAGTATCAGGCGACAATGCAAATGGATACTCAGATTGGCGGCCGAGCCGAATCGCTGGATGAGAGTGACCGCGCCGGTGTCGGCCGTAGCGCGTTTCTAGCCTGCCTGCTTGAGCAGAAACCCCGCTACGACGCGGTGGATTACGCGCAGCACCGGCGTGAGCAACTCCGGGTGCGCCGCGCACAAAATGCGCAGCGGGATCGGAAACAACAGCACCCGTTGCCGCACCGGCACGCGCGGGATTACCTCGTCGAGCAGGTACCCCGCGCGCTCGGCCATTTGCCGCGCGCCGCACGAGGGGCAAAACCCGCGCCGCTTACAGGAAAACGACACTAACTTCTCCTGTGCGCAGTCAGCACAGCGCACGCGCAGGAATCCGTGCGCCAGAACGCCGCTGTCGAGAAACGCATCGAACTCGTCTTTGACGAACTCAGGCAGGCCCGTGCCGGTCCTGGCTTGGATCTGGGCGAGTAAGGTCGCGAGATGTTCACGCACCAGGCAATGCAGGATCGTCTGCTCCGGCCGCCGGCGCTCGTAGTGGACCGCGTGCACCGCCGCGGCGCGCAACCCCGCTTTGCGCGCCAGTCCCATCCCGACACGAACGCGCGAACCACGATCGCGGGGAACCGCGACCTGGCAAGTCGACGTTCAGTTGAGTACGTGAAGTACCTGACGAATCGAACTCCGAATCACCAACATGTGACCGCAGTTCCGTGGAAGTGAAGTTAGCCCCAAGCCTCGCACGCGTCTTTGCTGCAAACAACATAGACCGCGATATGCGGGACAACGGCGACGGAGGAGGAGATGCATCCGAATGTGCCGCGTATGTGCGTCCGCGAACAGATCGCGCGCACCTCAACCGGCAGACTCGGGTCTGCATAAGAAGGCTTCCCGAGCCGTGATTCCAATGCACGCTTTCCGGATATCCGGGCGCCGAGTCCATGTCAACCACGTCTACCAGGAGTAGCGAATGAAACCTGCCGCGCTGCATGATCTGCCGCCGAAGCGTCTGCCGTTGTCCGATATCAAGACCCTGCGCGAACGCGCGCGAAAGCACATCGAAAATGGCGCGGTGACGTCGGGTTATGCCGCCGATCGCGCCGATGTGGTGAGGATGCTGAACGAAGCGCTCGCGACAGAGCTCGTCTGCGTGTTGCGCTACAAGCGTCACTATTTCATGGCTTCGGGGATTCACGCCGCGCCGGTCGCAGCCGAATTCCTGCAGCATGCGACCGAGGAGATGACCCACGCGGACCTGATCGCCAAGCGCATCATCGAACTGCGCGGCGAGCCGAACTTTTCCCCGGAGGGGCTGGCCTCTCGCAGCCACGCGGAATATGTCGAGGGCGACTCCCTGAAGGACATGATCAAGGAAAACCTTATCGCCGAGAGGATCGCCGTCGAAAGCTATCGCGAGATGATCGGATTTCTGGGCGATCGGGATCCGACCACGCACCGGATGCTCGCCGCGATCCTTGCAAGCGAAGAGGAACACGCGGACGAACTGTCCTCTCTGCTGGACGGAATGCGCGACTGAAACGGATCCGATCGCATCTTAACTTCGAGGAGATATTCCATGGCTCCCGGTCGCCAGCCATCGCGCTGGCGGTCATGGCAATGATCGGGAGACCTGCAAGGGCAGGATTTTGCCGGAGGATACGCGTGATCTCGATGCCGTCCATGCCCGGCATCTGCAGGTCCATCAGCACGAGATCAAACTTTCCGGGCTGGATCAGTTCCGGGGTCTTCCGCCCGTTCGAGGCGACGCTGACGATGGCCCCGGTGTATAGGAAATTCAAACCACCTTTTTCTTCACGGGCGACTGAATCGCCGGGCCGAGAAGCGGTAAGTCGCGCGGGTTTACCGGTCTCTGCGTCGGCCCGTCGAGGCCGGTTTCGACGCACTCTGACCGCGGCGGGGCGCGGGCCGGCAAACCCAGATGTGTGAGTATCCTGCCAACCACCGTAGGCTCCTCGATGGCGGCGATGATCCTGAACTCGCCGCCGCACTGCGGGCAGTGTTCAAGGTCGATGTCAAAAACACGCTTGAGCACGCGCGCCCAGCCCATGCGCGCCGATGTGTGTGCGTGCTCCTCGGCGTGTTCACCAGGTTTGTGCGCCGGGCCCGGCACGCAGGCTCAGCACCTCCTGTCCGGCGCGCGGCCCCAGGGCGATGCGATACGTGCACGCGGCCGTTTGCAGTGCCCTGAGGGGATCATCGGAATCCATGTCGGCCAGGTAGGTCATGCCCTGTTATTCGAGCAGGTAGCCCAGGTACGTATGGCAGACCCCGAACCTGCACGCTTCATCCTTTCCATGGATTCAAGATCTCCACCTCGAACGGCCTGAAATCAGCGGTGTTGCGCGTCGCGAGCTTCAGGCCGTGGACAAGTGCCGTCGCAGCGATCAGACCGTCGGCCATCGAAGTCGGCGCGCCACGGCCGGCAAGTTCACCCGAGAGACGTCCCCACTTGCGCGCCACCGCTGCGTCCACCGGCAGAATGCGCGCCTCATAGCGCGCCAGAAGCCCTTCGAACCATGCTTCGAGCCGAGAGCGCCGCTTACCAGCGGGCAGGCGCCAGATTCCATTCATCACTTCTCCCAGCGTAATCGTGGAGAGCAAACAGCTGCTCTCCGGGGTATCCCCGGTCCACGCAACAACGACCGGGTCCGGAGCAGGCTTGATCAGTTCGGAGATGACGCAGGTATCGAGCAGGATGCTCACAGCTTGACGAGGCGACCCGGGGAGCGGTCGCGCTCGATTCGAAGCCGTACGCCTTTTGTCGGAGCCGCCCGAAGGTATTGCCACAGCGATGCGCCGGCGCCGCTCAGTCGATCGAACTCGCGCGCCGAAACGATGACCGCGACGCGCTTGCCATGGCGCGTGACCACTTGCGGCCCGCCCTTCGTCGCCCGATCGATCACCTCACTCAACTTGTTCTTCGCTTCCTGCAGGGGCCAGACGACCGCCATGGCATACTCCTAAAATATAGATGAACTAGCTGAATTATACTCATTGTATGAAGGCCCCGCCGCAAGCGCGCGCGCCACGCGCAACCTACGCCGTCAAGAGCAAGAAGCGAAAGATACCCAAGCGCAGGGTGGTGAAACGTGTCGGCACGCGTCGAAAGTGAAGGCGGAACTGCTCTACAGCGCCCTGCGTCATGCCGTCTCGCCGCTAGAACCCCGAGCCCGGCTGCTTGAGGAATTCGGTTTCCTCGGGCGTGCCGGGCCTGCCCAGCGCCGCATTGCGGTGGGGAAAACGCCCGAAGCGTTTCACGATCTCCCAGTGCTTGCGCGCGTATTCGACCGTGTCCTTGGTCTCTTCGAAGGCGCCCAGCGGCTCGAACAGTTGCAGCGACTTTTCCTGGTCGGAAAGTACCTCGCTATGCTCGTACGGCAGGTACACGAACATGCGCTCGACCGGGCGCATGGCCGCATCCCATCCGCGCGCCAGGACGTGATGTGCGGTCGCGAACGCGATCGGGTCTGTGGCAAAGGCGCGTGCTTCTCCGCGGAACAGGTTGCGCGGGAACTGGTCGGTCAGCACGATCAGTGCAAGGGCGCTGTCCGCCGCTTCATTCCACGCGGCCAGTTCGCCGTGCGTCGCGGCTTCGTGAAGGTCCAGGAAGCGCGCCCGGATCTCCGCGTCGAACGCAGGGTCTTTGACGAACCACTCCTTGCGGCGTGTGCCGGGCGTGTCGCCGAACCAGAACTGCAATACATCGCGTGCGGTATTCATGGCGGATAATCGTGGTCTGTCCCTGAATTTTTAATTTTACGCCCCATGCCCAACCGTCTCGCGCAGGAAACCTCCCCCTACCTCCAGCAGCACGCCGAGAACCCGGTCGACTGGCATCCGTGGGGCGAGGAGGCGCTCGCCAAGGCGCGCGAGGAAGACCTGCCGATCCTGCTGTCGGTCGGCTACTCGGCCTGCCACTGGTG
>JANNWA010000164.1:0-7427 GCA_031408275.1 Pseudomonadota bacterium | reverse complement strand
CTGGTCGTGACCAAACTCGACGGCACCGCGAAGGGCGGCGTGGTCGCGGCCATCGCGAGGAACCGCCCCGTTCCGCTGTACTTCATCGGCGTGGGCGAAGGTATCGACGACCTGCGCCCGTTCAACGCGCGCGAGTTCGTAGAGGCGCTCGTTGATTAAGTTTTCCAGCGTCTCCAAGCGCTATCCCGGCGGGCAGGAGGCGCTCAGGAACGTGAGCTTTTCCATCGACGCAGGGGAACTGGTTTTCCTCACCGGGCGCTCGGGCGCGGGCAAATCGACGCTTTTCAAGCTGATCCCGGCCATCGAGCGCGCCACCAGCGGCTCGGTCATCGTGAACGGCCAGAACGTTTCGGCGATCAAGCCGGCAGCGGTGCCTTACCTGCGCCGTAACCTGGGCCTCGTGTTCCAGGACCAGAAGCTGCTCCATGACCGCAGCGTATTCGACAATGTGCTGTTGCCGCTCGCCTTCAGCGGCTTCGCCCCGAAGGAGGCCGCCAGGCGCGCGCGCGCGGCCCTCGACAAGGTCGGATTGCTCTCCCGCGAGCGCGCCAACCCGATCCAGCTCTCAGGGGGCGAGCAACAGCGCGTCGCCATCGCCCGCGCCGTTGCCAACCGCCCGGCGATCCTGATCGCGGACGAGCCCACCGCCAACCTGGACGCGGATTCGGCCGCTGCAATCGTCGGTATTTTCGTTTCCTTCCAGCAGGTCGGGGTCACGGTGCTGATTGCCACCCACGACCTCGCCCTCATTGAGCGCATCGGCGCCCGTACGCTCAGGCTGGAGGGCGGCCAGCTGGTGGCAGGAGGGGATGGCGCATGAATGCGTGGATCTCGCAGCACGTGCAGGCGTTCCGGGGAGCGCTGCTCAAGTTCGCGGCGCAACGCGCCGCGAGCCTGCTGAACGTGCTGGTCATCGGCATTGCGCTCGCCCTGCCGGCCGGGGGCTACGTGATCCTCGGCAACCTGGAGGGGATCGCCACCCGTTTCTCGCTGGAGCCCCAGCTGAGCGTATTCCTCGATACGGGCGCCCGGCCCACCGACCGGGAAGGGCTGGAAAAGAGGCTCAGGAATGAACCTCGCGTGGCCGCAGTCCGTTTCGTGCCCCGCGACCAGGCCCTGGCCGAGTTGCGCAAGACCGAAGGGATCGCCGAAGTGATCGCGGCCCTGAACCAGAATCCGTTGCCGGACGCGTTCATCCTCACGCTCCGCGACCTTCCGCCAGGCCAGCTGGAGGGACTGGCGGCCGAACTGGGCAAGCTGCCCGGGGTCGCCCATGTGCAGGCGGATTCGGCCTGGACCCGGCGGCTGTCGGCCCTGATCGGGGTCGGGAGGCTTGGCATAGCCCTGCTGGCCACCCTGCTTGCGGCAGGCCTGGTCGCGGTCACTTTCAACACAATCCGCCTGCAAGTCCTCACCCAGCGCGAAGAGATCGAGGTCGCCAAACTCCTCGGTGCCACCGACGGATTCATCCGGCGCCCGTTCTACTACCTGGGCGCACTCCAGGGCTTCGCCGGAGGCCTGTTGGGGCTGGCGATCCTCGCCGGCAGCCTCGCGCTGCTCAACCAAGGCGTACGCGCCCTCGCGCAGACGTACGGCTCCAGCTTCCTGCTTACCTTCCTCGCCCCGGGGGACGCGGCGGCCATCGCCCTGTTCGCCAGCCTCCTCGGATGGCTCGGCGCCTATCTGTCAGTGAGCATATACTTACGAGGAATAGAGCACCATTAGGAGATCCCGAGGATAGTCCTGGGAACTTCCCGGCGAATTAGCACTCCAATCCCCGGAGTGCTAGAATTTCCTCACAGGAGATATCGCCATATGCAAGCCACGATGAATCTGCCGGCGCAGTTCCCGGTTCCGATGCCGGCCGGCAGTCTGGACACGTACATCCAGACCGTGAACAGGTTCCCGCTGCTGAGCCTCGAGCAGGAGCAGCAATTCGCCCGCAGGTATCGCGATACGGAAGATCTCGAGGCCGCTCGCGGCTTGGTCTTGTCCCACCTGCGGCTGGTGGTCTCGGTCGCACGCGGCTACCTGGGCTACGGCCTTCCGCACGCCGACCTGATCCAGGAAGGCAATATCGGCCTCATGAAGGCCGTGAAGCGCTACGACCCGGAGCGCGGGGTGCGGTTGGTGTCTTTTGCGATCCACTGGATCAAGGCGGAAATCCACGAGTACATCCTGCGCAACTGGCGGATGGTGAAAGTGGCGACCACCAAGGCGCAGCGGAAGCTTTTTTTCAACCTGCGCTCGATGAAACAGGGCCTGGGCACGCTCTCGCCCGAAGACGTTGGCCGCATGGCGAAGGAGCTCAAGGTCAAGCCGGAGGAGGTCTCCGAAATGGAGATGCGCCTCGCGGGCCAGGAGATGACTTTCGAGGCCGATGAGGATGACGAGACCTACGCGCCGTCAAACTATCTCACTGCGGACGCGAACGCCGAGCCGTCGCGGCTCCTCGAAGCCGAGCAGTCGGAACGGCTGCAGACCGAAGGCCTCGCCAACGCGCTGGACAGCCTGGATCCGCGCAGCCGGCGAATCGTCGAGTCGCGCTGGCTGCGCGAAAAAGACGCGCTCACGCTGCACGACCTGGCAGCCGAGTTCAAGGTGTCGGCCGAGCGGATCCGCCAGATCGAGGCCAAGGCGCTCGAGAAAATGCGCAAGCTCATGGGACCAGTCCCCGCCTGATCGGCCACAGCGCAACCCGGACGGCCGCAACCTGAAAAGGCCGCGGCCGTTTTGCTTTCCGGGGCTACTCCCCGGGTCTACTCCTTCAGCAGCGCGCGAATGTCGTCCGCAAGGGTTCCGATCCGGTCGTGCTTGACGTAGAGCCGTATCCGTCCCTGCGGGTCGAACGCGAAACTGGCGGCCGTGTGGTCGATCGTGTAGCTGTCGGGGCTCGCGCCGGTGCGCTTCTCGTAGAAGACCTTGAAATCCTTCGCGGTTTTCAGCGTCGTCGCGGCGTCGGCATGCAGGCCGAGGAAACGGGGGTCGAAAGCCGGGACGTACTGCGCGAGCACCTGCTGCGTATCCCGTTCCGGGTCGAGGGTGATGAAAAGCACCTGCACTTTGTCCGCGTCGGACCCGAGCGCCTGCATCACCTGCTTCAATTCCACCATCGTCGTCGGGCAAACATCGGGACAGCGCGTGTAGCCGAAGAACACCACCACCACCTTGCCGCGAAAATCCAGCAGGGTCCGCGGCTTGCCGGCGTGGTCGGTCAGCGCGAATCCTTTCGCGTAGTCGGCGCCGGTGATGTCGATATTCTTGAATTTCGGGCCGCCGCCGTCGCACGCGGTCAGCAACGACAGGGCGGCCAGGGCTGCGCCCAGCCGGCCAGCCAGGCTACGCCACAAGGTAGTGATCGGCGAGCAGCGCCGCAAACAGCAGCGAGAGGTAGAGGATCGAATAGCGAAAAGTCTTCTGCGCCAGGCGGTCGCTGTAGTCGACGTAGATGCGCACCGCATAGGCGATGAAGATGCCGCCGAGCACCAGCGCCGAAGCCAGGTAGAGCCATCCGTTCATGCGGATCACGAAAGGCAGTAGCGACGCGGCGAACATGATGAGCGTATAGAGCAGCACGTGCAGCCGGGTGAACTTCTGGCCGTGGGTCACCGGCAGCATGGGCAGGCCGGCCTTGGCGTATTCCTCGGTGCGGTAGAGGGCCAGCGCCCAGAAATGCGGCGGGGTCCACGTGTATATGATGAGGAACAGCATCATCGCCTCGGTCGTGACCTCCCCGGTCACCGCCGCCCAGCCAAGCACCGGAGGCATCGCCCCGGAAGCGCCGCCGATCACGATGTTTTGCGGCGTCGCCGGCTTGAGGATCACGGTGTAGACGATGGCATATCCCACGAACGTGCCGAGAGTGAGCCACATCGTGAGCGGGTTTACGAAGGTGTTAAGCGTCCACAGCCCGAGGCCGCCGACCGCTCCGGCGAACACCAGCGTCTGTAGTGCGGTCAGGTCGCCTCGCGGCAGCGGCCGCCCGCTCGTGCGGCGCATGAGCGCGTCTATTTTCTGCTCGACCAGGCAATTGAATGCTGCGGCCGCCCCCGCCACCAACGCGATCCCGAAGGTGCCGGCCAGGAGGACCTGCACCGGGACCATCCCCGGCGTCGCGAGGAACATGCCGATCACGGCGGTGAACACGATCAGCGACACGACCCGCGGCTTGGTCAGCGAGTAGAACGCGCGCAGCTTCTTCGCCAGTGACGGCGGGCTGGAAGGATTCAGTGCTTGTGTGGACACGTTCGGCGGTTCAGGAGGCCGGGCCCCGCGCTACAGGTCGTGGCGCAAGTCCATGGAAAGAAACGTAGTTTATCACGACCAATAGTCCCAGAAGTAGTGCCGCGCCGGCATTGTGGGCTGCGGCAAGCAGCAGCGGCAGGGCGAAGACCACATTCGCCAGGCCGAGCGCAAACTGCACGCCCAACAAGCCCGCAAGGAGTCCTCCGAGCGGGCGCAGGCCGCTTTCGCGCAGCAGGCGCGCTGCGAGGTAACCGAGCATGGCTGCCGCCACGAGCGCGAACATGCGGTGGGTCCAGTGGATCGCTGTCAGGGCCTCGGCCGAAAGCAGGCTGCCGTCCGGCGTCATTCCGAGTTCCCGCACCACATGGAAGGCGTTGCCGAAATCCATGGGTGGCACGGCGGCGCCACGGCACAGCGGCAGGTCCGGGCAGGCCAAGGCCGCGTAGTTGGTGCTTACCCAACCGCCGAGCAGGATCTGCACGCACAGCACTGCGAGCGCCGCGATGGCGAGCCAGCGCAGCGATTGCGTGCGCAGCGGATCTTGGCTCGCCGGGAAGGACCATTGCCGCAGGGCCAGCCATACCAGCAGCGCCAAGGTCGCCATTCCGCCGACGAGGTGGGCCGTGACGATCGCCGGCTTGAGCAGCATGGTGACCGTCCACTTGCCTAGCGTGGCCTGGATCCCGACCACCAGCACGATCGCTGTAGGCAGCCAAGGGGACTGGCGCAGCGCCTCGCGGCGCATCCACGCGATGACCGCTATCGCGAGAATCATGAGGCCGAGCATGCCGGCGAGGTAGCGATGGCCCATCTCCTTCCAGGCCTTGGGCAGGGAAACCGGCCCGTGGGTGCCGCCCTGGTCCTGCACCGCTCGCGCGATCTGGCCCTTGGCATGTGCGGGCGTCAGCTTGCCGTAACAGCCGGGCCAGTCCGGGCAACCAAGCCCCGCATCGGACAGCCGCACGTAGGCGCCGACGACCACCACCACGAAGGTCAGGAGCACGCTTGCGAATACGAGCCAGCGATAGGTTTTCATCCTATTCTCGACACCTTCAGCAGCCGTTGCATGTCCTTGAGCATCCGCGAGGGATCCGGGTCGCGCGGGAAGCGCATCATCAGGTTGCCGAGCGGGTCGATCACGTAGATGTGGTCGGTGCTTGACCGCTCGGCCGGGAACTCGCCGGCGAATGCCTGGCCGGCGAAACGCGCAAGACGCGTGCCATCGATCGCCTCGAGCAGCCTCGCTTTCGGCGCCTGATCATCCGTCAGCAGCCAGACGCGCTCAACGCGCGCCATGTCCTTGCCAAGCGCCTTCCTGACCTGGCGCATGAAATAGAGCTTGCGCTCGCAGTACGCGTCGCAGGCGCCGGCGTCGAACTGCACCAGCAACCACCTGCCACGCAATTCGGACAACTTGACGGGCCGCTGGTCGGCGCCCTGCAGCGTTGCGTCGGACAACGGACGGGCCGGGATCAGCGTGCCGTAATTGGCCGCACTGCCGGGAACCCAGTCGAGAAAGAACGCCACGTAGCCCGCCACCACGGGCAGGGCGAAGAAGGCCGCGAGCGCGAGCAGCTTGATGCGCCCGCGCTTGACCGGGTCAGCCGGCAGGAGGTCGATCACGTTCAAAACTCAAGGTAAGGAAAATCGCGATGGACAGCGCCGCGATGAGATACCACTGCATCGCGTAGCTCGTGTGCTTTTCGATGCCGAAATCCGGCGCCGGCCAGTCGCGCACCAACCCGTCGCCGGTATCCGAGTGCTGCTCGAGGAACACGGGCTGCAGGGCAAGCCCGGACCACTGCGCAAACTCTTCCAGCACGAGGCCCTGCCACACGCGGCCCTCGGGCCGGCCGCTGCCGGCCGCGAGCACCCGCGGCGCATGTTGGAGCCCGTACCCTTCAAGCGACACTTCCCCTGCGGGCGTCGCTACGTCGGGCAGATCCTCGCGGCGTGCGCCCGCAGGAATCCAGCCGCGATTGACGAGTACGTGCGTCGTGCCGCCCGCAATGCGCAGGGGAGTCACCACGAAATACCCCGGGCGGCCCCGGTAAACCTTGTTATCGAGCAGCACGGTGAACCGGGGAACGAACTCGCCCTTCGCGGCCAGGCGCTTGAAGGCCAGGGCAGCAACCGGCGCGGGCGCGGCGGGCACCGCCGCGGGCGCCGCGCGACGGGCCAGGTCAAAACGCTCCGCGAGGCCGCGCTTCTCCTCGGCACGGCCCGTCTGCCAGTTGCCCAGCGACACCATCGCCGCGCACACCACAACGGCGAGCGCGAGCCCCCACCAGCGCGGGCGAAAGCGCAATCCCTGCAGGCTAGGCGGCATCGGTAGAGTCGCTGCTTTCCATGGGCTACACTGCATCCATGCGGTACGTCGTCGTCCTAATGCTCATCCTGATTGTCGGCAGCCTCGCTTCGGGGCTGTTTTTCGTCATGCGTGATGACCACAATTCCAACCGGGCCGTGAAGGCCCTCGCCATCCGCGTCGGGCTCTCGGTGGCGCTGTTCCTGATTTTGATGGGCAGCTACTACTTTGGTTTCATTCCCGGCCGCGTGGGCGGGTAATTTCACAAAAAAAGATGCCGCACACTCGGTGCGGCATCAAAACCTGCTACCTCCGGGGCTCCCGGCGTGCGTCTTGGTGCGCGCGCGTGGAGCCCTCCTCCTCGTTGTTCGATATCAGGTGCGCTGAATCGGGCCTGCCGCCGGCTACAACCAGTAGACGAAGATGAACAGGCCGAGCCACACCACGTCGACGAAGTGCCAGTACCAGGCCACCGCCTCGAACGCGAAATGCTGGTCCGGCTTGAAGTGACCCATCAGGCAGCGCGCAAGGATCACCGTCAGCATGATCGCCCCAAGCGTCACGTGGAAACCGTGGAAACCCGTGAGCATGTAGAACGTCGACCCGTACACGCCGGTGGTGAGCTTGAGGTTCAGGTCGGAATAGCCATGGCCGTATTCGATCACCTGACACACCAGGAAGATTGCGCCCAGCGCGACAGTGAAGAACATGAACAGGTTCAGCAGGCCGCGCTTCTGCTCCTTGAGGGCCCAGTGCGCGATCGTGATCGTCACGCCCGAGGAAAGCAGCAGGAAGGTGTTCAGCGCGGGCAGGCCCCAGGCCCCCATCGGGCTGAACTTCTCAGCAAAGCCCGGCCCGGCCGACGGCCAGTGCG
>JANNWA010000163.1:0-1625 GCA_031408275.1 Pseudomonadota bacterium | reverse complement strand
GGTTGGAAATGCCGAGGTCGGGCAGGCCGAGCGATCCGGCGGCCACGCCCCCGCCCGACAGGTAGATGGCCTTGTAGCCGCTGCGCCTGGCCATCAGCGCGTGATAGGCGTTGATGGCCCCGATGACCTGCAGCGGGGACTCTTCCTTGACGGCGGCGCGGAACCTCGCGCCGGGGGAGTTGGCGGCCATCGCTTAGCCGAGCAGGTGCTTCACGCCGTCGCGCTCTTCGTGCAGTTCCTTCAGCGTCGCGTCCATGCGTTTGCGGCTGAACTCGCTGATCTCGATGCCCTTGACGATCTCGTATGCGCCGTTCTTGCAGGTCACCGGATAGCCGTAGAGCACACCTTCGGGGATGCCGTAGCTGCCGTCCGAGGGGATCCCCATGCTGACCCAGTCGCCGGCCGGCGTGCCGAGCACCCAGTCGCGCATGTGGTCGATGGCCGCATTGGCGGCGCTCGCCGCGGAAGACAGGCCTCGCGCCTCGATGATGGCGGCGCCGCGCTTCTGCACGGTCGGAATGAAAGTCGATTCGAGCCAGGCCTGGTCGTTGATCATGGGCCAGGCTTTCTTGCCCTCCGCTTCGGCCTGGAACACGTCCGGGTACTGGGTGGCGGAGTGGTTGCCCCAGATGGTCATCTTCTTCACGGCCGAGACCGGCTTGCCGGTCTTTTGCGCGATCTGCGTGAGCGAACGGTTGTGGTCGAGGCGCATCATGGCGGTGAACTGCTGGGGCTTCAGGCCGGGCGCGTTCTTCATCGCGATCAGGGAGTTCGTGTTGGCCGGGTTGCCGACCACGAGCACCTTGACCTTCCGATCGGCCACCTTGTCGAGCGCCTGGCCCTGCGGCGCGAAGATCTTGCCGTTGGCCTCGAGCAGGTCCTTCCTTTCCATGCCGGGGCCGCGCGGGCGCGCGCCGACCAGTAGGGCGACCTCGACGTCCTTGAAGGCGACCATCGGGTCGGAGGCGGCGACCATGCCGTGCAGCAGCGGGAACGCGCAGTCGTCGAGTTCCATCATGACGCCCTTGAGGGCCTTCTGCGCCTTCTCGTCGGGGATCTCGAGCAACTGCAGGATCACGGGCTGGTCGGGGCCTAACATCTCGCCACTGGCGATGCGAAACAGGAGGGCGTAGCCGATCTGGCCGGCTGCACCGGTGACTGCGACACGAACGGGGGTTTTGGACATGGCGATGACTCCGGGAAACGTTGCTGGAAGCAGGTGGGCAAAGGAGGTCGGGAACCTCGCGATGGTAAGCGCGCCGGTCCGCCGGCGTCAACTCGTCTTGTGTCTTTTATAAGACATATGACACTAGATAGACGACTTCCGTGAACTATGCTCAAATCATCCCCGTGAGTTCCCCCACCTTCAGCCCGCTTTACCGCCAAATCAAGGCCTTGCTGCTCGAGTCGCTGCGCTCGGGCGCCTGGCGGCCGGGGGAGGCGATCCCGAGCGAAATGGACCTCGCCAGCCGCTACAAGGTGAGCCAGGGGACGGTGCGCAAGGCGATCGACGAACTGGCGGCCGAAAACCTGGTGTTCCGGCGGCAAGGCAAGGGGACCTTCGTCGCCACGCACGGCGAGCGCCAGGTGCGCTTCCGGTTCCTGCGCCTCGCGCCGGATTCGGG
>JANNWA010000162.1:0-4670 GCA_031408275.1 Pseudomonadota bacterium | reverse complement strand
TCGAGGCGGCGGACCAACTTGTCCGCGACGTCTACCGCGTTCTCGCCGGCTTTCTTGGAAATGGCGATGCTGACCGCGGGAAATTCGCCGTCGCGCGTGCCGTGCCAGACATAGCGTTTGGGGAGTTCCGGGCCGTCGGTCACGCGCGCGATGTCGCTGATGTACACCGGCTTGCCGTTCTGCCGGCCGGCCACGAGGCCGGCCACTTCGCCCGCCGACGCAAGGAATCCGCCCGTCTCGACGAGCGTTTCCCGGTTGCCCTGCACCAGGCCGCCGGCGGGCAGGCCCGCGTTGGCGCCGAGCAGCGCCGCGCGGATGTCCTGCGTGGTGATCCCGTAGGACTGCATGCGCTCCGGGTCGATCAGGATGCGTACGCTGCGCTGGGGCCCGCCGATGGTCTGCACCACGCGCGTGCCCGGCACGCGCTTCAGTTCGGCCTCGGCGGCGTGCGCGACGCGTTCGAGGTCGTAGGCGCCGCGCGCGGCGTCGGCCGTCCACAGCGTGGCCACCACGATGGGCACGTCGTCGATGCCCATCGGCTTGATGATCGGCTCGCCCACGCCGAGGTTGGGCGCCACCCAGTCCTTGTTGGAGTAGAGCGTGTCATACAGCCTCACAAGGGCCGGGGTGCGCTCCTCGCCGACTTTGAACTGCACTGTCAGGATCGCCATGCCTGGCTTGGACACCGAGAAGACGTGGTCGATGCCGGTGATCTGCGACAGCACTTGTTCGGCGGGAGTCGCCACCAGCGCCTCCACATCCTTTGCCGAGGCGCCGGGGAAAGGGACCAGCACGTTGGCCATCACCACGTTGATCTGCGGTTCCTCCTCGCGCGGCGTGACGAGAACGGCGAACACGCCGAGCAGCGCGGCGACCAGCGCCACCAGCGGCGTGAGCTGCGAGCCGACGAAGAAGCGGCTGATGCGGCCGGAGATGCCCAGGGGCGCGTTGTCCATTTACTTCGCCCGCGCTTTCTTCAGGGCGGCGAGCGCCGCCACCGGGTCCAGCGCCACCTTCTCGCCCGGGGTGATGCCCGCGAGCACTTCGATGCCGTTTTCGCCCGCAGCCTCGCCGAGGCGCAACTGCCGCAGTCTGATTTCGCCGTTGGCGGCGACGACGTAGGCGCCTGCGACTTCGCTGCGGTAGACCACGGACTGGGCCGGGATCGTCAGCTTCCGGGCGCTGCCGGTGGTGAAATGCACTCGCGCGAACTGGCCCGGATAGACGCCCTTCAGCCCGCCGGGAAGGTCGACGCGTACCTGCGTGGTGTGCGTGCGCGGGTCGGCGGAGGGCAGCACCGTGACGCGCTCGGCCCTGATGCGCTGGTTGAGGGCGAGGATCTCCACCGTCGCCGCGCCGGTGCGGATCGCGGCCACCCGGTCCTGCGGCAGATAGGCGACGGCGCGCAGGTCCTTCGGGTCGAACAGGGTCAGCAGCGGCTTGCCCGGCTGGGCCGTGTCGCCCAGTTCGACCAGGCGCTCGGCGACCAGCCCGGCGTACGGGGCCGTGATGACCGTGTGGCCCTGCACCGTCGCGGCCTGCGAGGTCGAGGCGCGCGCGGCGGCGAGTTGCGCGCGGGCGGAGTCGAAGTCGGCCTGGGCCTTGTCCAGCGCCGCCTTGCTGATGAAATTCTGTGCGATGAGCTTCTTCGTACGTTCCAGGCTCGCCGTCGCGTTGGCTAGGTCGGCTTCGGCGCGCGCGACCTGCGCCTGGCCGGCCGCCACGCCCTGTGCAGCTTCGCGCTCGTCGATGCGCGCGAGCACCTGGCCCTTGGCGACCACGTCCCCGGCGGCCACCCGCAACTCGACGATGCGCCCGGCAACCTGCGCCGAAAGGGTCGAGGTACGGATGGCCTCCACCGCGCCGTCCGCCGTGTAGGTCAGCCCGACCTCGCGGAAATCCACCGTCGTGGTGGCAAGCGGCTGGGCGATGGCAGCACCCGGCAGCAGGGCTGCGGCAAGGGCGAGGGAAGCGGCGAGGGCTTTAATTTTCTTCTCCGTGCGCTCAGGCCGCGAGGCGGGCTTCCACCCACTGGCGGAACTGCGCGGCCGGCAGGGCGCCGCTCATGCGCGCGACTTCTCGGCCGCCGCGGTACACGGCGAGCGTGGGGATGCTGCGGATGTTCAGGCGCCGGGCCAGTTCCTCCTCTGCCTCGGTATTCACCTTGGCGAACACCGCCTGGCCGGCCATGTCGCCGGCGACGCTGGCGTAGGCGGGGGCGAATGCGCGGCAGGGTCCACACCAGGGCGCCCAGAAATCGACGACGACCGGGGTGTCGAGCGCGCCGGTGAGGGCGGCAAAGGCTTCCCCGTCCAGTTCCACGGGCGCGCCGGCCAGCAGGGGCGCCTTGCAGCGCCCGCAGACCGGGCCTTCATTGGAACGCTCGGCGGCCACCCGGTTCTTCGTGCCGCACTGGCTGCAGGTCAAGAGCATGGTCTGGTCTCCCGCCCCGCCTTGCGGCCGGGGCTGTTAACAGTTTCAATACTTATATAATATTGACAATCATTATGTTTGTCAATATAATATTTGAAACTCGAGCGAAACCACCCATGAAGCCCCAACAGATCGACGCCATGCGCGAAGCGGCCGACGCGGCCTGCGCGCTCCTCAAAACCCTCGGAAACCGGGAGCGGCTCCTGCTGCTGTGCCAGCTGATCGACGGGGAGAAGTCGGTCAGCGAACTGGAGGAACTGCTCGACATCCACCAGCCGACGCTGTCCCAGCAACTGGGCGTGCTGCGCGCCGAGGGCGTGGTGGAAACCCGCCGCGACGGCAAGCGGATCTATTACAGCCTGGCAAGCAGCGAGGCTGCGGCGGTCCTGAACACGATCTACGGGATTTTCTGCCCGGCCACCCCGGCGGGCCGGCGCAAGTCAGCGGCCGGATGATGGAATCCGCAGACGCACTGCTCCTCGCCCGCGCCCAGTTCGGGCTGAACATCGCGTTCCACATCCTGTTTCCCACGCTGACCATCGGCCTGGCGTGGATCTTGGTGTACTTCCGCGTCCGGTACGCGCGCAGCGGTGCGGCCGAATGGCTGGCGACCTACAAACTTTGGACCAAGGTATTCGCGCTCACGTTTGCGATGGGTGTGGTGAGCGGCATCACCATGTCGTTCCAGTTCGGGACCAACTGGCCCGGGTACATGGGCACGGTCGGAAACATTGCCGGGCCGCTGCTGGCCTATGAGGTGCTGACCGCGTTCTTCCTTGAGGCGACATTCCTCGGCGTGATGCTGTTCGGCATGAGCCGGGTACCGCCCTGGCTGCACGTCACGGCCACGGTGCTGGTCGCGGTCGGCACCACGCTGTCGGCGTTCTGGATCCTGGCGCTCAATTCCTGGATGCAGACGCCCGCCGGCCACGTGACCATGGACGGGGTGCTGATCGCTGGCGACTGGCTGCAGGTGATCTTCAATCCGTCCTTCCCGTACCGCCTGGCGCACATGCTGCTCGCCTCGGTCCTGACTGCTGCGTTCGTGCTGGCGGGGCTGTCGGCCTGGCGGCTGCTCAAGGCTGCCGATGATTCCGCCGCCAGCCGCACGCTGCGTACCGGAGTCGTGCTCGCCGCGGTGCTCGCGCCGCTGCAGGCGTTCGTCGGCGACCTGCACGGCCTGAATACGCTGGAGCACCAGCCGGCGAAGATCGCGGCGATCGAGGCGATCTGGGAGACCGGGAAGGGCGTTCCGCTCGTCCTCTTCGCCATCCCGAACGAGAAAACGAAGAAGAACGACTACGCCATCGAGATCCCGAAACTCGCAAGCCTCGTGCTAAAGCACGACAGCGACGCGGAGATCAAGGGGCTGGACGCTTTCGCGCCCGATCATCCGCCGGTCGCGCCGGTGTTCTTCGCCTTCAGGGTGATGGTCGGGATGGGGGTGCTGATGATCGGCCTGTCGTGGCTTTCGCTCCTGGTGCTTTCCAGGGCGAAGACACCCCCTGCCTGGCTGCTCTGGAGTCTGGCGGCCGCCACCTTCTCCGGATGGATCGCAACGCTGGCGGGCTGGCTGGTCACTGAGATCGGCCGCCAGCCCTGGCTCGTCACCGGGATCCTGAGGACCGCGGATGCCGTGGGCAGCGTAGGCGAGGCGCGGCTGGGCGCAAGCCTGACCGGCTACGTTCTGACCTATGCACTGATGTTCACTGCCTACATGGTCGTGCTCACGCACCTGGCCGGCAAGGGATCGCGATGACGCCCGACGGCCTGCCGTACGTTTTCGCCGTGCTGATGGGCGCGGCGATACTCGCCTACGTGGTGCTGGACGGCTACGACCTCGGCGTTGGGATGCTGATGCCGGCGGCGGAGGCGGCCGAGCAGAACCTTATGGTGAATTCCATCGGGCCGTTCTGGGACGCGAACGAGACCTGGCTGGTGCTGGGCGTAGGCATCCTTCTGGTGGCCTTTCCCGCGGCGCACGGCGTCATCCTGCAGGCGCTCTACCTGCCGGTGGCGGCAATGCTGGTCGGCCTGATGCTGCGCGGCGTTGCGTTCGAATTCCGCATGAAGGCCGAAGGATGGCACCGCGAGTTGTGGAACTGGCTGTTTTGGTTCGGGTCGTTTGTCGCCTCCTTCGCGCAGGGCGTGATGCTCGGGCGCTATGTCACGGGGTTCGAACCCGGCTTCGGCTACTGGCTGTTCGCCCTGATGGTGGGGGCGGCGCTGTGCGGCGG
>JANNWA010000161.1:0-12197 GCA_031408275.1 Pseudomonadota bacterium | reverse complement strand
AAACCCGCGGGTGACAATCCCACGATCGGCCTGATTCTGTGCTCGAAAAAGAACGAAGCGGTGGCGAAATACTCGGTGCTCTCCGACGGACGCAAGATCTTCGCCGCCAAGTATCTGGACTACCTGCCCACAGTGGAGCAGCTGCAGCGAGAGCTCGAACGTGAGCGGAGCCTGCTGGAGAAGAACGAAGTGCGCGCACGCCGCCCGAAAGGAAAGCGCTGAGTTGTCGGCGCGCTGGAAATGATAGAGGGATGCACATGATGCGCTTCGCCGAGGTTTTCCCGGACCGGGAGATTGTCTCGGCACTGCTGAGACAATTGTCGTGGACGCACTTCCTCGCGATCATCTACCTCAAGGACTCGTGGCAGCGCGATTTCTACGCCGAATCATGAAAACGCCTAAAGCAGAAGTCGCTTCGATGCTGGAGGCTTTGCCGCAGGACGCCAGCTTCGAGGACATCCAGTACCACCTGTACGTGCTCGAGAAGGTCAGGCGGGGGCTCGACCGGGCGGAAGCCGAAGGCGCGGTTTCCAATGAAGAAGCCAAGGCCCGTCTCGGGAAATGGCTCGCAGCCTAGCCTGGTCGCCGGAAGCGCGATGAAGTGCATGGCCTGCAAGCAAGCCGAGACCCAGCCCGGCAAGACCACGGTCACGCTGGAGCGCAACGGCGCGACCCTGGTGTTCAAGGACGTGCCGGCCGAGGTCTGCCCCAATTGCGGCGAGGACTATGTCGATGAAGCCGTCACGCGCGCGCTTCTGAAATCGGCGGAGGACATGGTCAGCTCCGGCGCGCAGGTGGATATCCGGACGTACGCGAGCGCGGCCTAGCGCGTAGGGTGACTGACTGGGCAACTGGTCACAATCTGTGACCGGTTCACAAAAGCACCGAACGCAAGCCACTAGCTCGCATGCCTGAGTATTTTGTATGTACAAAATAATCTGGCGAAAAAAATGGAATTCCCCGGTAAACGGCGGGCTGACCAAATTTCTTGGGCCGTCATCCCGGGTGCTGGGTGGCGCGTTGAACCGGGATGCCGACCAAGCCCGAAAACGTTGTGCCGCTCGTCCGCCTGATCCGGGGCGAGAAAGTGCTGCTGGATGCGGACCTGGCGCGGCTTTATGGGGTCGCAACGGGCGCCTTGAACCGTGCGGTACAGCGGAACATCGACCGGTTTCCGGAGGATTTCATGTTCCAGTTGACCCCGGATGACTGGGAAAACTTGAAATGCCAGATTGGCATTTCAAGTTCCACGGATCAATCGCCGGTGCGGGGCGGCTTGAGGTCACAGGCTGTGACCTCAAGTTCTCACGGTGGACGGCGCGGCACTCCCTATGTGTTCACTGAACAAGGGGTAGCCATGCTCTCCAGCGTGCTGCGCTCGCCGCGCGCCGTGGAGGTCAACATCGCCATCATGCGCACCTTCGTGCAGCTGCGCCGCCTGATGGACTCCAACCGGGACCTGGCACGCAGTATCGAGGCGCTGGAAAGACGCTACGACGAGCAGTTCGCCACGGTGTTCGACGCGATCAAGCGGCTGATCGCCGACGATGACGCCCGGAAGGCCAAGCCAAAGCGGCGGATCGGCTTTCTTTCCTGAGCCGCGGCCCTAGTACTCCGCCTTCCGCGGAATCACGTTCCTGACCCCGCCGCGCGGATGCGGCGTGTCCCCCGCGAACCGGGGGATCACATGGATGTGCGCGTGCCACACGGACTGCCCGCCGGCCTCGCCGCAGTTCGCGCCGATGTTGAACCCGTCGGGCGCATGCCGGGCGGCGAGCCGCGCCTTCACCTTGAGCGCGAGCAAAAAGCAATCCGCGTATTCGTCCTCGGGCAGGTCGAAGATCGTGACCACGTGCCGCCGCGGCACGACCAGCGTGTGCCCGGGCGACACCGGGAAGCCGTCCGGGAAGGCGAGCGCGTGGGTGCTCTCGGCCAGGATCTCGCGGTCGGGCGTGCAGAAGATGCAGGGGGGCAGGGGCATGGAGGAAAGGGTGCCCGAAAAACCCGGGTCAGAGTCGACTTTTATTTCGCACTGCGAAGCTGCCACGCCGTACGAGGCCAATAAGTCGACTCTGACCCGGGTTTTCATCGGCTACACTTTCCCCCTTGTTCATGAGGGGATGCGATGGATTTCGGTTTTACACCTGAGCAGGACGCGATTCGCGAGGCGATCGCGAAGATCTGTGCGCAGTTCGGCGACGACTACTGGCTCAAAAAGGACAAGGAAGGCGGCTTCCCGACGGAGCTGCACCAGGCGCTGGCGCGCGACGGGTGGCTCGGTATCGCGATGCCGGAGGCGCATGGCGGCGCGGGCCTCGGGATCACCGAGGCGGCGATCATGATGCAGACGATCGCCGAGTCGGGCGCGGGGTTCTCCGGCGCGTCGGCCGTGCACATGAACATCTTCGGCCTGAACCCGGTGGTGGTGTTCGGCACAGAGGAGCAAAAGAAACGCATGCTGCCCGGCCTCATCGCCGGCAAGGAGCGCGCGTGCTTCGCGGTCACCGAGCCCAACACGGGCCTCAACACCACGCGCATCAAGACCAAGGCTGAAAAGAAAGGTGACAAGTACATCGTCTCCGGCCAGAAGGTGTGGATCTCCACCGCGCAGATCGCCGAGAAGATCCTCCTGCTCGCGCGCACCACGCCGATCGAGGAGTGCAAGAAGCCGGCCGACGGCCTGACGCTTTTCTACACAGACTTCGACCGCAAGTACGTCGAGGTGCGCGAGATCGAGAAGCTCGGGCGCAAGTGCGTGGACTCCAACCAGGTGTTCTTCGACGGCATGCCGATTCCCGAGGCCGACCGCATCGGCGAGGAGGGCAAGGGGTTCAACTACATCCTGCACGGCATGAACCCGGAGCGGATATTGATAGCCGCTGAGTCCGTGGGCCTGGGGCGCTGCGCCCTGCAACGCGCCACGCAGTACGCCAAGGAGCGCGTCGTGTTCGACCGCCCCATCGGCCAGAACCAGGGCATCCAGCATCCGCTCGCGGCCAACTGGATGGCGCTGGAAGCCGCCAACCTCATGGTCTTCAAGGCCGCGTGGCTGTACGACACCGGCAAGCCCTCGGGTGCGGAAGCCAACGCGGCCAAGTACCTCGCGGGCGAGGCCGGGTTCGACGCCTGCCAGCAGGCCGTGATGACGCACGGCGGCTTCGGCTACGCCAAGGAGTACCACGTGGAGCGGTACCTGCGCGAGTCGCTGGTGGGCCGTATCGCGCCGATCAGCCCGCAGCTGGTGCTGTGCTTCATCGCCGAGCGCGTGCTGGGGTTGCCGAAGTCCTATTGAGGGATAAATCTTGAAGATTACGTTTATAAAGTCATTGGTGGGAGCGGCTATCCTGTCAGTTGGTGTATCGATACCGGTACAATCCATTGCTCAGGCGTGGCCTTCCAAGCCCGTGCGCGTGATCGTGCAGTTTCCTGCGGGCGGGGCTGCGGACACGATCACGCGCGTGATCGCGGCGCCCCTGGCGCAGTCGCTCGGCCAGCCGGTGCTGGTAGAGAACCGCCCCGGCGCCGATGGCGCCATCGCGGGCGACGCGGTGGCCAAGGCGCTTAATGACGGCTACACGCTCTTCATGGCCACCACCAGCGCGATCGCGGCCGTGCCGGCCATGCGCAAGACCCCGCCCTACGACCCGGTCACCGCGTTCACGCCGATCGGCAAGGTGGGGACGTTCTCGTACTTCGTGTTCACGCACCCGTCCGTCCCGGCGAAGAACATGGGCGAGCTCATCGACTACATCCGCGCCAACCCGGGCAAGGTCAACTACGCGGGCGCCACCACCACCGGCATCATGGCCGCGGTGCAGCTCGCAGGGTTCGCCAAGCTCGACATGGTGCGCGTGCCGTACAAGGGCGAGGGCCCGGCCAGCGTCGACCTCATCGGCGGGCGCGTGCAGCTGATGTTCGGCACGCCCACCAACACGCTGGGCGCGGCCAAGGAGGGCAAGCTCCGCGTGCTGGCCACATTGCTCGAGAAGCGCAGCCCGATGCTGCCGGATGTGCCCACCATGCCCGAAGCGCGCGCGCCCAAGCTCTCCATCGTGCCCTGGGCCGCGTTCTACGGCCCGCCCAAGCTGCCGGCCGAGATCGTCGCCCGCGTGAACCGCGAGCTCAACGCCATCCTCGCCAAGCCGGACGTGCGCGAGCTGATCGAGCGGCAGGTGTTCGACATCCAGACCTCCACGCCCGAAGAGCTTGCCGCCTACACGCGCGAGCAGGTGGAGTCGTGGAAGAAGGCGGTCGCGGACAGCGGCATGCCGCAGGAATAGAAACCATCCAAAAGGAATGATCATGAACAAAGACCTGCCGGTAGTCGGCCGCGGCTTTTGCTACGAAGACCTGCCCGTCGGCTACAAATTCCGCACCCATCGCCGCACGCTTGCGGAAAGCGACCTCACGGCGTTCGTGAACCTGACCTGGCTCACGGAAGAACTGTTCGCCGTCGAGGGCGACGAGGGTCGCGCGATCAAGGGCCGCGCGGTGCCGGGCGCGCTGGTGTATGCCTTCGCCGAGGGCCTCCTGCTGCCCACCATGCAGGACACGGGCCTCGCCTTTCTCGGCGCCCAGTTGGACATCAAGGCGCCGACCAAGGTGGGCGACACCATCCACGTCGAGGCGGAGGTCACCGAGGCGCGGCTCACTTCCAAGGGCGACCGGGGTCTGGTGCGCACCTCCAACATCGTGGTCAACCAGCACGGGGTGACGGTGCTCGCCTACAACCCGCTGCGCATGCTCAAGCGCCGCGGGTGATCGTTCCGCAGTGATTACTCTCTACCACGCCGCTTCTTCTACCTGCTCGCAGAAGGTGCGGCTGGCGCTGGCCGAGAAAGGCATTGCGTGGACGGGCCATGCGCTCAACCTGCGTGCCTTCGACCAGTTGAAGCCCGAATTCCTCGCGCTCAATCCCGGCGGCATGGTGCCGGTGCTGGTGCACGACGGCCACGTGCTGACCGAATCGATGGTGATCAACGAGTATCTCGACGAGGCTTTCCCCATTGTGCCGCTGCGGCCTGCGGACCCGCTCGGCCGTGCCCGCGTGCGCGAGTGGACGCTGTACATCGCCACCGAGCCGACCTGGGCGATCAAGGCGCCGTCTTACCAGAAGAACCTCCGCCCGGCGCTCCAGGGGACGATGAGCGACGCTGAGTTCGCAGCCATCGCCGCGAAGATGCCCGACCAGCAGAACGCGCAGCGCTGGGTCGCGGCGGTGACGCGCGGGTTCACGCAGGCGGAACTCGACACGGAACTCGGGCGGCTGGCGAAGACGCTCGACCGCATGCAGGCCGCGCTGGAAAAGTCCGCATGGCTTGCGGGCGACCAGTACACGCTCGCCGATGTGGACATGGCGCCTTTCATTCACCGGCTCGTCGGGGTGGGCGAGCTCGCGATGATCGAAGCGCGTCCCCGCGTCGCCGGCTGGTACGCGACCATTCAGGCCCGGCCGGCTTTCGCCGAAGCGATGGCGTTCAAGCCGTGAGCAACAAGGAAATCCTCATCGCCGGCGGCGGCATCGGCGGATTGACGCTGGCACTTTCGCTGCACCAGGCCGGCATCGCCTGCCGCGTGTTCGAGGCCGCGCCCGAGATCAAGCCGCTCGGCGTCGGGGTCAACCTGCTGCCGCACGCCATGCGCGAGCTGACCGAACTCGGCCTGCTGGACAGGCTTTGCGCGGTGGCGGTGGAGACGCAGGAGGTGTGCTTCTACAACCGCTTCGGCCAGTTCATCCACAAGGAGCCGCGCGGACGGTTCGCGGGCTACGACTGGCCGCAGTTGTCGATCCATCGCGGCGACCTGCACATGGTGCTGCTCGATGCGGTGAGGGAGCGGTTGGGGGAAGGCAGTCTCGTCCCGGGGAGCAAGGTTTTCCGGTTCGCGCAGGATGAAGGCGGGGTCACGCTGCAGTTCGAGGCCGGGAGTTCGGCGCGCGGCGCGGCGCTGGTCGGGTGCGACGGAGTCAACTCCGCGGTGAGAAAGCAGCTGCATCCGGGCGAAGGGCCACCCGCCTACCAGGGGATCAACATGTGGCGCGGCGTAACGCGCGCCAAGCCCTACCTCACGGGGGCCAGCATGGTGATCGCCGGTTGGCTCGAGGCGGGCAAGATGGTGGTTTACCCGATCCGCAACAACATCGATAGTGAAGGCAACCAGCTGATCAACTGGGTGGCCGAGATCCAGTCGCCGCGCAACGTCCTGCAGGACTGGAACCTCGCCGGGCGGCTGGAGGATTTCTATCCCGTGTTCGCGGGCCGCTCGCACGACTGGCTCGACATCGACGCGCTGATCCGCAACGCCGACAGCATCCTCGAATACCCGATGGTCGACCGCGAGCCGCTCGTGCACTGGACCGAAGGGCGCGTGACGCTGCTCGGCGATGCGGCGCACCCGATGTATCCGCGCGGTTCGAACGGGGCGGGGCAGGCGATCCTCGACGCGCGCGTGCTGACGGGCTGCCTGAAACGTGAAAGCAAAGTGCCGGACGCGCTGCTGGCCTACGAGGCACTGCGCCTCAAGCCCGCCTACGAGGTCGTGCTCGCCAACCGTGCGATCGGCCCCGACGCGATCCTGCGCACCGTGCACGAGCGCACCGGCGATAAACCGTTCGGGCGGATCGAGGACGTGATCAGCGCGGAGGAGATGGTCGCCTCGGGCGAGAACTACAAGCGCATTGCCGGGTTCGAGCGCGAGGCGCTGCGCGCCAGGGCTTCCCTGGTCTAGCTCAAAAGCTTGGTCCGCACCCCGGCGGCTTCGAGCCGGGCCACCAGCGCGGCGGTGTGCGCCTTGTCGCGGGTTTCGATGACGAATTCGACCTCCGGCGTCTTCACCGAGGCGATGCCGAACACGCGCTGGTGCTGTACCTCGACGATGTTGCCGCCGGCCTCGCCGATCAATGCGGTGACCTTGGCCAGGCTGCCTGCCACGTCCGGCAGCGCGATGTGCAGGCGCACGAGGCGTCCGTCACGCACCAGTCCCCGCATCAGCACCGAGGCCAGCACGCGGGTGTCGATGTTGCCCCCGCAGATCGGTATGGCCACGCGCTTGCCGGCGAAGGTGTCGCGGTGGGCGAGGAGTGCGGCGAGCCCCGCCGCGCCGGCGCCTTCGGCCACGGTTTTTTCGAGCTCGACGAGGGCCACGATGGCGCTCTCGATGGTGTCTTCCTCAACGAGGAGGATGTCGGCCACCAGGCGCTTGACGATGGACAGCGGCAGTTCGCCCACGTCGCGCACGGCGAGGCCCTCGGCGATGGTGTCGCCGCCGACCGAGACCGCCAGGCCGTTTACGCGCTGGTACATCGCTGCATAAATCTTTGATTCCACGCCGTAGATCTCGATTTTCGGGTTGGTCGCCCGGGCCGCGGTGGCCATGCCGGCAATCAACCCGCCGCCGCCGATCGGCACCACTAGGCAGTCGATGTCCGGGCGCTCCTCGAGGATCTCCAGCGCAACCGTGCCCTGGCCGGCGATCACCAGCGGGTCGTCGTAGGGATGCACAAACACCAGTTTCTCGGTCTCGGCGAGGCTGCGCGCATAGGCGGCGGCCTCGGCCAGGGTGTCGCCTTCGAGCCGCAGGTCGGCCCCGAGCACCTGGGTGCCGTGCACCTTGGTGTTCGGCGTACCGCGCGGCATGACGATCACCGCGCGGATCCCCAGGCGGGCGGCATGGTAGGCCACGCCCTGGGCGTGGTTGCCCGCGCTCATGGCGATCACGCCGCGTTTTCTTTCGGCGGCCGAAAGCGACAGTAGCTTGTTGAGCGCGCCGCGTTCCTTGAAAGAGGCGGTGAACTGCAGGTTCTCGACCTTGAGGAAGACCTCGGCGCCGGTCAGGGCCGAGAGGGTGCGGCTGGCGAGCAGCGGCGTGCGCACGACGGCGCCGGCGATGTGCGCGGCGGCGGTGCGGATGTCAGAGAGCGAAAGCATGCCGGGAGGCTAGCAGTTGCACGGGTTTGTGGTATACTGTATAAATACACAGTACACACCTTACGGAGCACACATGACCGAATTCGCCGCCCTCGCCAGTACCGCTGCCAGCACCCTTGCCGCCGATATCCTCACCTGGGCGTTCGTTGCCGCCTGCCTGGTCGCCGGCCGCAACTGACCGCGATCAGCGCGCCTCGCCGTAGCGGAAATCCGCCCGCGCGGGCTGGGGCGCAGGCCGCCACAGGCCCGTCTTGCTCGCCTTGGCGTGCACCTGTGCAGAGTCATACTGCCGCTGCGTGTCCTCTGACTGGAAGGCGAGGTTCGATTTGTCGATCTTCGCGAATCCCGCGGCCAGCTGGGCCAGGCCGGGGTCAAGCCGCTCCTCGCACGGGGCGCCGGTGCATTCCTTGGGGTCGCGCATGACCTGGACCACGCCGACCAGCAGGCCCTTGGGGTCGATCGCGCTGGTTTCCACGCGCACCGTCTTGCCGCGCACGAGCTTGCGCAGGCTATCGCGCGAGCTGATGCCAATGGCGCTGTTTGGTTTGGGGGCCTCGATTCCGGCCAGCCGGACGCGGTGGAGCGACGTTCCTTCGCGGGCAAGCACGGTAAAGGTGCCGCCATCGGGAACCTCGATCACGCGCCCGACAATGACGTCCGCCGCGGCCGGGCAGGCTGTCAGGGCGAGGACAAGGACAAGGAGGGTCCGCATATCCGAAGCATAGCGCAGGAAATGCGAATCCTCCGGTCCGGACTTCGTCCCCATGGGCCGGTTGCGCGCGATGCTCTCGGATGCGACAACTGTTTGATTGGACGGGTGCGGCAGGTGGTGGGCGATACTGGGATCGAACCAGTGACTTCCACCGTGTGAAGGTGGCACTCTACCGCTGAGTTAATCGCCCGGGGTACGCCTTGCAGAGGCGCGCATTCTATCGGCGCTGCCTTGGGTGGTCAACGCGGGCCAGGGGCACGCCGACCTGCCGGGCGAGCGTGGCGACGAGTCCGGCGAGCACCCGGCTGCGGTCCGCTTGCGCGGTCGCATCGATCTGCGCGGCGCAGGCATCGTACCGGCGATCCATCTCGAGCTGGCTGCCCGGCGCGGGAGGGGGCGAGGCCGCTGGGCGTGGCGCAGCGCCACCCGCCAGGGCCGTGTGGATGGCAGCGACTGCAAACTCCGCATCGATGCCCTTGCAGCGCGCGAGCACGTGACCATCGGGGCGTAACACGTAGGTGGCTGTGTTTTCGACGCCGTAGCGTTCGAACAGCGCCGCGGCGGATTCGCGCGACAGGACCACGGTGTCGACGTCGACGCCGGTCTGGAGGGACGGCCCGGCCGCGCCGAACCACGCAACGGTGAAACGTCCCCGCAGTCGATCGACAAAGCACGTTTCCGCGCCGCCTGCCCGCACCTTGCCATCCGGCGCAGCGACGCCGGGGCGGGCGGCAGGCGCGTCGAACGCGTCGCGCTCCGAGCCGAGCGGCGTCTCCGAGTACGCGCAGGCCTCCGACAGGCGCCCGACGTTGACCAGCGCCCGGGCCGCGGGATGGTGCTCGGCGAGATCGAGGATCGCATCGCGCACGAGGCGCTGGCCGGGGGTCTCCGGGGCGATGAAGATCGCGCTGCGCGAAGAGACTTCGACGCACTCGCGCGCGGCCTGGTGGCGTTCGGCGTGGTAGGTGTCCAGCAGCACCGGGGAGGCGCTGCCCTCCAGCACCGCCGCCAGTTTCCAGGCGAGGTTGTTCGCGTCCTGCACTGCGCGGTTGCCGCCGCGCGCGCCGAACGGCGAATGCTGCGCCGAGGCGTCGCCCATGAAGAACACGCGCCCGTGCCGCATTTTTTCGAGGTAGCGCTTGCGAAACCGCCACGGGCCGACCCAGACCAGCTCGAACTCCACGCCGGGCCCGAGCAGCTGGCGCAGGCGCAGGTTCGCCCTCTCTGGAGTGGCTTCGGCATCCGGATCCGCGTAGTGGCCGATCTGCCAGTCGGTGCGCCACACGCCGTCGGCCATCTGGTGGTACCAGATCGCGCCGCCTTCGTTGAGGGGGTTGTCGAGGTACGCCTTGCGCACGGCTTCGGTGGACGGCGCCATGCGCACGTCGGCGATGCACCACGCGGTCTCGAAGAGCGCAGCCTCGGCATCCTTTGCGCCGACCCGCTCCCGCACGATGCTGTGGGCGCCGTCTGCGCCGACCAGGTACCGGCAGCGCGCGGAGTAGGTGCCGTCGGGTGTTTCGACGGTGACTTCAACGTGGTCCGCCGCGGGGCGCACGTCCACGATCCGGTTTTTCCAGCGCAGGTCTATGCACGGGAATTGTGCAATGGCCTCGACGAGGTACTGCTCGACATAGAACTGCTGCAGGTTCACGAAGGCCGGGAATTTCTGGTCCGCCTCGGGCTGCAGGTTGAAGCGATACAGGCGCTCCTCGCCGCGGTAGACGTCGCCCTCGTTCCAGGTGATGCCCTTGGCGCGGACCCGCTCGGCGATGCCGAAGCGGTCGAGGATTTCGAGCGTGCGCTTCGCGTAGCAGATGCCGCGCGACGACAGGCCCGATGCACCCACCGTGTTGTCGTCGTCGAGCACGATGGTGCGGATGCCGCGGCTGCCGAGCTCCAGCGCGCACGTGAGCCCGCCGAGGCCGCCCCCGGCAACGATCACCGGATACTCCGCAGTGCCGCCGCCGGAAAGTTCCGGCGGGGTGCGGTAGGGATACACCGGCAGCGTGTAGCCGGGCATCGAGTCTGGTTGGTGTGGCGTGCTCATGACGGCTGAAATCCTACCACTCGGTACAATAGCAGCCCCCTCCGCCGTCAGAACCCCACGCTCGTGACCAATAAAGTCCGCACCCGTTTTGCCCCCAGCCCCACGGGGTTCCTGCATGTCGGTGGCGCGCGCACCGCGCTGTATTCGTGGGCCTTTGCCCGGCAGTGCAAGGGCACGTTCGTGCTGCGCGTGGAGGACACCGACCTGGAGCGTTCGACGCAGGAGTCGGTGGACGCCATCCTCGACAGCATGAAGTGGCTGGGCCTGGACTGGGACGAGGGCCCGTTCTTCCAGATGCAGCGGCTCGACCGCTACAAGGCCGCGGCCGATGCGCTGATCGCGGCCGGGCATGCCTACCCGTGCTGGGCGACCAAGGAGGAGCTCGACGCGATGCGCGAATCGCAGCGCGCCAAGGGCGTGAAGCCGCGCTACGACGGCCGCTGGCGCCCGGAGCGCGCCAAGGCCGCGGGCCTGGTGCCGCCGGCGGATCGCGCGCCCGTGATCCGCTTTCGCACGCCGGATGACGGCGACGTGGGCTGGGATGACCTCGTCAAGGGGCCGATCCTGTTCCCGAATGCCGAGCTCGACGACCTCGTGATCCTGCGCGCCGACGGCGTGCCCACGTATAACTTCGGCGTGGTGGTGGACGACCTCGACATGGAGATCACGCACGTGATCCGCGGGGACGACCACGTCAACAACACGCCGCGGCAGATCCACATTTTCCAGGCCATGGGAAAACCGCTGCCGCGCTTCGGGCATGTGCCGATGATCCTCGGGCCGGACGGGGAGCGCCTCTCCAAGCGCCACGGCGCGGTGAGCGTGACACAGTACCGCGACGACGGCGTACTGCCCGAGGCGCTCGACAACTACCTCGCACGCCTGGGCTGGTCGCATGGCGACGCCGAGATCTTCTCGATGCCGCAATTGGTCGAGTGGTTCAACTTCGAGCACGTGTCGCGCTCGGCGGCGCAGTTCGACCCGGAGAAGCTCGCCTGGCTTAACCAGCACTACATCAAGGCCGCGTCCGACGAACGGCTGGCCGCATTGGTGGCGCCGCAGCTCGCAAAGCTCGGCATGGCGATCGAAAACGGCCCGCCGCTCGCGCCCGTGGTCGCGCTGCTGAAGGATCGCGCGACGACCATCAATCATCTTGCCGAGGCGGCCACGCTGTTCTATGGCGACGGTATGCCCGAGGCGGGGCTGCTGGCCCAGCACCTGACCGAGCAGTCCGCGCCGGCGCTGCGCATGCTCAAGGCCCGGTTTACCGAAATCGCAACTTGGGACAAGGCCTCGCTTTCCGCGGCGATGAAGGCCGTGCTGGCCTCGAGCGGGCTCAAAATGCCGCAGCTCGCTATGCCCCTTCGCGTGCTGGTGCTCGGCCGGGTGCAGACGCCTTCGATCGACGCCGTGCTCGAGCTGCTGGGGCGCGAAACAGTGCTTGCAAGATTGACAAGGCACCTCGACGCGGATTGAGATTTTCTTTGCAAAACAGCGGGCTTCCCGCTAT
>JANNWA010000160.1:0-7971 GCA_031408275.1 Pseudomonadota bacterium | reverse complement strand
CCGAACTGCTCGGGGCGGCCGTGTACCAGTCGCCGATCCCGTACACCGCGCAGTTCCCGAGCGAGCATCCCGCTTTCCTCGGCTCGCTTACCCGCACGCAAACCAAAGTGCGGGCGGCACTGGAGCCCTACGACCTCCTGTTCTGCGTGGGCGCGGACCTGCTGCGCATGTCGGTCTACAGTCCCGTGGAGCCGCTGCCGCCGGAGCTGCCGGTCATCCACCTGTCCGAGCGCGCGACGGAGCTCGGCAAGAACTACCGGACCGACATGGCGATCCAGGCGAACGTAAAGGAGACGCTGAAGGCATTGCTTTCCCTCCTGCGCGCAAAGCGCACACCGGTACTGGCCTCCGCCGCGGCGGCGCGCATCGCCAGCCTCGGCCCCCTCAACTGGAGCGCGCAGCGCGACAAGTCGCGCATCGAGGCCATGCACGCGGCCGAAACCAAGCCGATCGATCCGCGCTACCTGATGTTGCGCATCACCGAAACGCTGCCGCGGGATGCGGTGGTGGTGGAGGAGGGCCTGACCTCCACCGTATCGCTGCCCGGTTTCCTGCCATTGCGCGAGGCGAAGTCCTTCTATGGCCTGGCGAGCGGCGGCCTGGGGTTCGGCATTCCCGGTGCGGTAGGCGTGAGCCTCGCATTGCCCGGCCGGCCGGTGGCCGCGATCATCGGCGACGGCAGCACGATGTACGGCGTACAGGGCCTGTGGACCGCCGCGCACCACAAGCTGCCGATCACCTACATCATCACCAACAACCGCAGCTACCGCATCATCAAGGAGCGGCTGGTGGCGATGCGCTCCACGGCCAAGTTCACCGGCATGGACATGCGCGACCCGGAGATCGACTTCGCCATGCTCGGAAAATCGTTCGGGCTGGAGACGCGGCGCGTCACCGACCCGCAGGACATCGCGCCGGTGCTGCGGGAGGCTTTCGCCAGCGGGAAACCGAACCTGGTCGACATGCGCGTGGCCGACGGGTTCGGCGCCTGAGCTATCGGCCGGCGAGCATCCGTTCGATGCCGTGCGGATCCGGCGGCGCAAGCACGCCCCGTTCGGTAATGATGGCCGTGATGAGCTCGGCGGGGGTTACGTCGAAGGCCGGGTTGCTCACCTTGACGCCCTCTGGCGCCCAGCGCACGCCGCGGTAGCCGGTGACCTCGTCGGGCGGGCGCTCCTCGATCGGGATGTGTGCGCCGTCCGCGATCGCCGGATCAAATGTCGAGAGCGGCGCCGCTACGTAGAAAGGCAGCCGGTGCCGGGCAGCCAATACAGCGAGCGTGTAGGTGCCGATCTTGTTCGCGGTGTCACCGTTCGCCGCTATCCGGTCGGCGCCGACGATGATGAGGTCGACTTCGCCGCGACTGATGAGATGGCCCGCCATATTGTCGGTGATCAGCGTTACGGGAATCTTCTCCTGGACCATTTCCCACGCGGTGAGGCGGGCGCCCTGCAGGTAGGGGCGGGTTTCATTGGCGATCACAGAAACCCGCTTGCCCGCGTCGCGCACCGAGCGGATGACACCCAGGGCCGTGCCGTGGCCGGCCGTTGCCAGCGCCCCGGCGTTGCAATGGGTCATGATCCGTGCGCCGTCCGGAACGAGCGCTGCGCCGAACGCCCCCATGGTGCGGTTGGCCGCGAGGTCCTCGGCAAAGATGGCGACGGCCTCGGCTTCGGGGTCTGCGGCGCCGCGCATGCGCTCCAGCGCCCAGAACAGGTTGACTGCGGTCGGGCGACTTGAGGCGAGGACTGCGTTCGCCTGTGCAAGATCGGCATTGCGCTTCGCATCGAGGACGATCCCGAACGCGGCCGCGCATCCGATGGCCGGCGCGCCGCGCACGACCATGTCCCGGATCGCGGTCGCGGTCTCGCCAGCGGTGCGGCAGGTGACGTAGACGATCTCCTCCGGCAACTTGCGCTGGTCGAGGAGCTCGAGGTGGTCGCCTTTCCAGCGGAGGGTTTCTACGCGCATCGGAGGGCTGTTCACGCTGGGGGATGGTCTGGGGAAGGGCGCAATTCTATACTCTGCATATGCTGCTCACCGAGACGATGGACTGGGAAAAGGCGCGGGCGGAAGCGTCCCCGATCCGGTTCGCCGTTTTCGTCGACGAGCAGAACGTGCCGGCCGAGATCGAACTGGACGAATACGACGCGGCCTGCCTGCACGTGCTTGCCCGCGAGGACGGGCGCGCCGTCGGCACCGGGCGGTTGCTGCCGGACGGCCACATCGGGCGCATGGCGGTGGTGAAGGAGTGGCGGGGGCGCGGCGTCGGCGCAGCCATGCTGGCCGTCCTGATCGAAGCGGCGCGCGCGCGCGGCGACCGCGAGGTTGCCCTGTCGGCGCAGACGCATGCGCTGGGGTTCTACCGGCGCTTCGGCTTCGTCAATGAGGGGCCTGAGTACATGGAGGCCGGCATCCCGCACCAGGGGATGCGCAAGGCTTTCTAGGAACAGGTGAACCTGCGGTTCCCCCGTTACCCCCTCCCTAGGAACCGAGCCCGAACTCGTAGCTCGCGGTATCCAGTTCGGCGCCTTCCGGGCCGTAGGTGCGCTCCGCGAATCGGATCGTGCCGCTTTTTGCACATGTGAGAACCGTCGAACAGCGCGTCCCGTAGGTCGAAGAAACGATGCGCGCGGCCGAAAGCATTTTCTCGCGCTCCGAGCCCACGCCGGTGCGCGGGAGTTCTTCGTCGGACGCCATCGAAGTATCGGCCATCATCGCGAACAGGGTTTCTGTGGCGGGCTCCGAGGCGAGCGCTGCGCCGAGTCGCTCCCGCGCGAGCCGTACCTTGGGCCAGGGCGTGTCGAGCGTGTGATTGGACAGGCCGTAGATGCCAGGCTCGAGCTTGCGCCTTTCGGCGCCGCGGTTCGAGTAATAGAACAGGCCTTGCGAATCGTAGGCGAGCAGGTTGAATCCGCGATATGCGCCGGCGCTGGCTTCGATCCCGTCCAGGAACCCTTCGGCAGGCCCGTCTTGCGCGAGGAACCGGCTGACCAGCGTACCTCGGGACTCAGCGCTATCGCGCAGGTCGGAAGGGTCGCGGAAGTTGGTTACCGCGGCAAAGCGCCCGGTTCGCGTGACGCCCAGCCAGGTGCCCATGCATTCCAGGTCGCGGCCAGCTAGGATCGACGGTTCGTCTTCCCAGAACGCCGCCTGCGCCGTCGGGCGCGCGTAGAACTCGTCGCGGTTCGCCGCGACGACCAGCGGGAAGTCCGGGTGGACGCGGTACGCGACGGCTATCAGGCACACTGGAATACCTCCGTGATCCGCGCAATGCCGAGTCGCGCAAATCCGGCCTTGTCCAGGGCGGAGTGCAGCGCGCGTTCGAAGGCCGCGGCATCGGCGACGTTGGCGTAAATTTCCATGAACGTCGACGGGTCGTCGCGCCGCCGCTGCCACCGGCCCTGCACGTCCGTTTGGGCGTGGACTTCATCGAACAGTGCTTCCACGACTAGGCGCACATTCTCGATCCGGCTCGGATCGAACTTGTAGTACACGTAGTAATCGATGGTGTTCAAACCGCGTAGGGCAGGGAAGCGATGCTCGCTTCGAGTCCGTCGGGCGCGCCGATCCGGATCGGGCCGCCTTCTTCTGCCGCAGCGGACTGCATCACGACGAGGAATTCGTACCCGCCTTCTGGACGTGGCGCCGCATTGACGATCATTCCCACGGCCTGGGGCTCGGCGCTGAACACGTCCTGCCCCGGAACCGGCGCGGCTTCACCATCGGTCTGCCCGCGATACATTCGGCGCTTGAGCTTGCCCAGGTACTGGCTGCGCGCGACGATCTCCTGCCCCGGGTAACAGCCCTTCTTAAAATCGATGCCGCCGATGAGCTCGAAATTGGCCATCTGCGGGACGAACTGGTCCTGTGTCGGCAGGGTGACGAGCGGCACGCCGGCGCGCACGTCGGCCAGCGTCCACCACTCCGGTGCGACCTGCGCGAAGCGTGCGGAAATCACCGAGCCGGCTTCGGCCGGGGCGATCACCAGGAAACGTTCTTCGCCCAGCGAAACCACGAGCCCATTGCGCCCCGCGGCCACTTGCATCGGCTCCGTTGGAACTTCATATCCGCACTCACGCAGCAGCGCAGCCGCATCGCGTCCCCAGGCGCCGTATTGCGTCCATGGCTCGCCTGCGTCGACTACCTTCACCTTGGAGCGCAGCACGTACATCGTGAGGCGCTACGCGACCGGCGCGACGAGGTCCCGCGACAACTGCAGCAGGAAACCATCCGCTTGCGGGATCACGAGGAGGCTGGCGAGCAGCCGGCCCTTCGGCGAGCAATACCCGGCGCGCCGTGCGATGCCGGCGGACAGGTGCTCGACGTCGTTCGACAACTGCCCGTGCAGGAATGCGCGCGCATCCGCGCCGCTGACGGCGAGCAGGGCAAACTGGGGCAGCGGCGCGAAGACGGCGTCGCCGCGGGTGATCAGGTCGGCATCCATGGATTGCCGCTATTATATCGGCGCATAACTCCCGACCGCGGTTCGACGCGGCCCACTGTGCTCTCGCTGATCCGCAAACTTTTCGTCCTCACTGTCGTCGGGGTCATTGCATTGGCTGCCTACGCGGCCTGGTACGCCCTGGCACCGATCGAGGCCGCACGCTATCCCGCCGAATTCCAGGTGGCACCGGGCAGCGGATTGCGGTCGGCCGCGCGGCAGATCGAAGCAGGCGGCGTGGCCGTCGGCCGCATTCGTTTCGAGATCCTTACCCGGGCCCTGGGCAAGTCGCAGGAAATCAAAGCCGGCAGCTATGAACTCGAGGCAGCCGTGAACCCGCTGCAATTGCTCGACAAGCTCACGCGCGGCGACGTCACGCAAGCCGAACTGACCGTGATCGAAGGATGGACATTCCGCCAGTTCAGGGGCGCCATGGCAGCGCATCCCGCGCTGCGCGGCGATTCGCGGGGCCTGCCGGATGCGGAGATCCTCAAGCGGATCAATGCGGCCGAAACGCATCCTGAAGGGCTTTTCTTCCCGGATACGTACTTGTTCAGCAAGGGCTCGAGCGACTTCGACGTCCTGCGCCGCGCCTATGGCAGCATGCAGCGGCACCTCGCGCGGGAATGGGAGGCGCGCGACCTGAAAACGCCTTACCGCACGCCCTACGAGGCGCTGACCATGGCCTCCATCATCGAGAAGGAAACCGGCAAGGCCGAGGAACGCGACTTGATCGGCGGCACCCTGGTCAACCGGTTGCGCATTGGGATGCGCCTGCAGGTGGATCCCACGGTGATCTACGGCCTGGGCGCGGATTTCGACGGCAACCTGAGAAAGCGCGACCTGCTTGCGGACGGGCCGTACAACACTTACCTGCGGGGCGGCCTGCCCCCTACGCCGATTTCGATGCCCGGTCTCGCTTCGCTGCGCGCCGCCCTGCGGCCGGCCCACACCCTGACCCTGTACTACGTTTCCCGCGGGGACGGCAGCAGCCAGTTCTCGCGCACGCTCGAGGAGCACAATCGCGCCGTCGCGAAGTACCAGTTAAAGCGATAATCAGCCCATGCGCGGAAAATTCATCACGTTCGAAGGCGTCGACGGCGCCGGCAAGTCCACCCACGTCGAGTGGTTCGCCAACGAATTGCGCTCCACGGGCCGCAGCGTGCTCGTGACGCGCGAGCCCGGCGGTTCGCAACTGGCGGAAAAACTGCGCGAACTGGTGCTGCACGAGCCGATGGACGCGGTGACCGAGACCCTGCTCGTGTTCACTGCAAGGGATGACCACCTCAGGAAACGAATCCTGCCCGCGCTGGCCGCCGGGACGTGGGTGGTGTGCGATCGTTTTACCGACGCGACGGTTGCCTACCAAGGCGGAGGCAAGGCCGTGCCCACCGACCTGATCGAGGCCCTGCGCAGGATCGTCCATCCCGGCCTGCAGCCGGACTGCACGCTGGTCTTCGATTGCGCATTCGACATAAGCCAGGAGCGTATGGAGCGCTCCGGGCGGGCGCTGGACCGGTTCGAGCGAGAAGGGCAGGCTTTTTTCGAGCGGGTACGCGCTGCCTACCTTGCCCTTGCCAAGGGCGAGCCCGACCGGGTCCGGGTCATCGATTCCACCCACGCGCTCGATGCCATCCGTGCCGAGCTGCGGGGAATCCTCGCTTCACTCTGAACTCGTGGCGCCCGACCTGTACCCATGGACTGCCGGTGCTTGGGAACAGCTGCTGGCCCGGCGGGACAACCTGCCCCAGGCCCTGCTGATCCACGGGCCGCAGGGGATAGGCAAACTTGCGCTGGCGCGGCGGTTCGCCCAGCTGATCCTGTGCGAAACCGCAGGCAGCCGGGAGCCCTGCGGGCGTTGCGAGGGGTGCCGCTGGTTTCTGGCCGGGCAGCACCCGGATTATCGCCAGATCGAGCCGGAGGCCCTGGCCGCGCCAATCGAGCCTTCGGAGGACACGCCGGCCCCTTCCAAGACCACCAAGCCGAGCCAGGAAATCAAGGTCGACCAGGTGCGGGAACTGGCCGACTTCCTGAATATCGCTTCCCACCGGGGCAAGCGCCGCCTTGCGCTGTTCCATCCGGCGGAAACCATGAATGCGAATGCCGCAAATTCTCTTCTTAAGTCGCTTGAAGATCCTGCCTCAGGAGCATGTTTTATATTGATTTCTAATAACTCAAGACACTTGATTTCGACCATCCGGAGCCGCTGTATCAAGTTGTCGTTGGCGATCCCCGAGGCCGCTTCCGCATTGGCCTGGCTGAAGCGGGAATCGGTGCCGGACGGGGCTGATTGGCTGTCTTTCTGCGGGGGCGCTCCGCTCCTGGCCCGGGATTACGCCCAATCCGAGCGCGGGCAAAAAATCGGGCAGGTTGTGGAACTGCTCAGGAAAGGCGGGCGGGCGAGGCTGCTGAATTGGCCCGCAACGGACCGGGAGCAGATTGAAATCCTGTCCGAAGTGTTGCAAAAATGGGCTCTGGATCAGGCTTTTTCGGGCTATTCGGGCCGGCGGAAGTACTTCGAGACGTCAGGCGGCGGGCGGCAGCCGGTCAATCCGCCTGCCTGGCTGCGGTTTGCCCGGGAGGCCGGGCGGTATCGTGTTGCGGCGCGCCATCCGTTAAATCCGAAGCTGTTTGCAGCGGATTTGATCAGTCGGATGCCTGATTAGTGTTTTTATTCCTTTAAACATTGTATTAGGTATATTACTTAAACTAATAAGTGAGGTTTAATCGAATGCTCCGGATTGGGTCAATGGTTCTTGCCTTTGTCTTTGTTTGCATGGGGTTAATTGCCTCTGGCAGCGCCCAGGCGCAGTCCCTCGAGGGAGCCTTGCGCGCGGCGCTGGACGGTGAGCTGGGGACGCTGCAGAAGTTCATTGAACGTGGCACCAGCCCCGACACCTCGGATGCCGATGGGAATACGCTTCTGATGCTTGCAGCGCGATCCGGGCACCTCAAGGTCGCTCAGTTCCTCGTGGATCAGAAAGCCTCGGTCAACATGAAGAGCAAGGTTGGGGATACCGCGTTGATGGCAGCCAGCCTCAAGGGGCACGTGCCAGTGGCCGGCTTCCTGATCGAACGCGGGGCTGAGGTCAATCCGGAGGGTTGGACACCGCTGCACTATGCGGCCTTTGAGGGCCAGGCCGCCATGATTACCTTCCTGCTTGGCAAGGGCGCGAACAAGGACGCACCGGCACCGAACGAGTACACGGCCTTGATGCTCGCCATTCGCGGTGCCCACGAGGAGGCAGCCCGCACGATTCTCTATGCGGATCCGAACGTGAGATACAAAACCAGCTCCGGCGACACGGCCTTGAAGCTGGCTATGGCGAAGGGCTATACGCCGGTAGTGGATCTCCTGAAGCGGGCCGGCGCAACCGAGTAGGCGCGGGTAAGGCTCTGATAGTACGTATAAATGCAAGCGTGACTATATTTAACATAATACACATTGTGTGTAATTCGAGTGCCGTAAGTACACCCGCATATCAGTTCAGGCGATCCGCTGGCGGAACCGGCAGGCGCGCCACCGG
>JANNWA010000159.1:0-4205 GCA_031408275.1 Pseudomonadota bacterium | reverse complement strand
GGTGCCTCGATCCGCACGAGAAGCTCTCGCCGGGGCAGGCGGAGGAGATCGACCGGGTCTATGCCGAGTATCCCGAGTTCGCCGACGATGCCTTCGTACGCGCGAACCTCGACCGGTGGCTGGCGTGAAACTCGACGCCCGGCAGCTCGAGGACTACCGGCGCACCGGCCATCTGACGGTGCCGGCCGTGTTCCGCGCAGACGAGATGGAGGCCCTGATCGCGGACATCGAGCGTTGGGGCGAAGAGTTCCTCGCCGAACTGCCGCCCGAAAAGCGCTACTGGTACATCGACGGGGGCGTGAAGGCGAAAGAGGTCCTGCGCAAGCTCGACAATCCGCACTTCCAGCGTGAATCGGTGCGCAGGCTCGCCGCGGACCCGCGCCTCACGCAGCTGGTCGAGGCCATCATCGGACAGGGTGTCACCGTCTACTTCAGCCAGGTCTTCTTCAAGCCACCGGAGGGCGGCGGGCCCAAGGTCGTCCACCAGGACAACTATTACTTCGGCCCGCAGGACCCCGAAGGCATCGTGACGGCCTGGGTTGCGCTCGACGACGCGACTGTTGAAAACGGGTGCCTGTACTTCGGCGAAGGAACGCAGCGCGGCCCGGTCTACAAGCACGCCGCGCCCCCGGACGCCCCCTTCGACCTGCATGTGCCGCCGGACGAAGCGACGCGCCACCCGATGACCGCGGCCCCGGTGCCGCGCGGCGGCGTGTCGTTCCATCACGGCAGCGTGCTGCACCAGTCCGGACCCAACCATTCGGCGCACTGGCGCCGTGCCTGCGCGCTGCACTACGTCACCAACGCAAACCGTTTCGTCAGCCCCGCGCTGCCGTATGACGAGGCCGCGGTGGCCCGCATCACCTGAAGGACGGGAAGGAGGAGAGTCATCGTGGACAAATCCAGCGATACCCTGCAGCGCTACGTGCTGGCGGTGGCTTCCCACCTCGCCCTGGTGCTGGCGTGGTACCTGTTCGTGAAATTCGGCAACGTGCCCAAGTACGTAATGCCTTCGCCCGGGGACACGTTCGCGGCCCTGACGGACGGCAGCTACAACTGGTGGGGCAACGTGCTGGTCACCGGCACGGAGATCTTCGCCGGCTATTTCCTCGCATTGGTTGTCGGGGTGGGGCTGGCGCTGGTGTTCACCTGGTCAAGGACACTCGAGCAGTTCTTCATGCCGCTGCTGGTGTCGCTCAACATGATCCCCAAGGTGGCCCTCGGCCCTCTCATCATCGTGTGGTTCAAGTACGGGGTGTTCCCGAACTCGATGATGGCGTTTTCCATCTGCGTGTTCCCGATCCTGCTCACGACCGCGCGCGGGCTGCGCGAGATCGAGCCGGACCTGCTCGACCTGGTGCGCGCGTTGAAGGGCTCCCGCTGGCAGCTGTTCGTCAAGATCCAGCTGCCGGGGTCGTTGCCCTATATTTTTTCCGGCATGAAGGTCGCGGCGATCCTGGCCGTGGCCGGCGCGATCGTCGGCGAGTTCCTCGGCTCGGACAAGGGCCTCGGGTACCTCATGCTGCAGGTGCAGGTGACCCTCGACACCCCGGCGATGTTCATGGCGGTGATCCTGATCACGCTGATCGGCGTGGTGCTCTACGGCATGGTGATGGCGCTCGAGCGTTGGCTCGTGGCCAAGGATGCGCGGCTGGACTGAGGACGCCTGTGCCGATCTTCTACGGGGACATCCACAACCACAACGCGCACGGCTATGGCGTCGGGTCGATCGAGCGCAGCCTGGATGTCGCGCGCACGCACCTGGATTTCTTCGCCTTCACGGGCCACTCCAGCTGGCACGACATGCCCGCGATGGAGGGCGGGCGGGAGCGGCACTGGATCGAAGGCTTCAAGCGGCTCAAGGACACCTGGCCGCGGGTGCAGGGCGTCATCGCGGACGGCAACCGGGACGGCGAGTTTTGCGCCTTCCTCGGCTTCGAATGGCATTCGTCCGCGTGGGGCGACCAGTGCGTGGTGTTCCCCGAGGACAACCGCCCGCTTTTCTACGCGGGCGACGTCGAGCGGCTGCGCAGTTTCTGCATCGAGGAACAGGCGCTGATGATCCCGCACCACCTCGCCTATCCCAAGGGCGTGCGGGGCGTGAACTGGGACGTGTTCCACGAAGCGTGCACGCCGGTGGTGGAGATCTTCTCCGAGCACGGCAACTCCGAACACGACCGCGGGCCCTTCGACATGTATACACACTCGATGGGCGGGCGCGAGACGGCCAACACCGCGCGCGCCGCGCTCGATGCGGGAAAGCGCTTCGGGTTTGTTGCCTCGAGCGACGATCACGCCGGATTCCCCGGCGCCTACGGGGAAGGCCTGATGGCCGCCGTGGCTACCGAGCTTACGCGGCCCGCGTTGCTTGAGGCGATCCGCGCGCGCCGGACTTACGCGCTGACGGGCGACCGCATCGAGGTCGAATTCAGCGTCGACGGCGCGCAGATGGGCGCGACCATCGACGCCGGGCGGCAGGCCGAAGTGGTTTTCAACGTGCGCGGGCGCGACGAGCTCGAGGTCATCGAAATAATCCAGGACGGCCGCGTGGTGCACCGCGCCTATGCCGACGACCTGCCTGCCGCCGAAGAGGTATTTGCGCATCCCGTGCAGGTGCGTCTCGAATGGGGCTGGGGGCCGTGGGGGGCGTTGGCGCTTGAGCGCATCTGCGACTGGGCGATGGAAGTATCGGTGTCCGGCGGACGCATCGAGCGGTTTTTCCCGTGCTTGTCTTCCATGCCGTTCGACGAGCAGCGCCGTCACCGCTTTGAAAGAACCGGCGAAGCGGGGCTCGCGATCCGCTCCTACACATCGCGCAAGGACGCCTACCGCGAGAACCCGAACCAGAGCGTGGTGCTGGAGCTCGTGGCAGGGCCCCATACCGTGCTCGGCCTGAAGCTGGCCGAACCCGTGCAGCAGAGCGTGACCACGCGGCTCGGCGACCTGCTCGCGGGGTCGGCGAACCTGCGCACCGGCCCGTTCCCGAAGGAAAGCTACCAGTGGCACCGGCTCGTGCCGGCCGCATCTTCCTCCGTGGCGGGTCGCGTCAGGCTGGACGTTCCTGTGGGACGTTCCTACGTTTACCTGCGCGCGCGCCAGAAGAACGGCCACATGGCCTGGGCCAGTCCCGTATTCCTCAATTACAGGTAGTGCAATGAAAATCGAACGCATCGAAGTCTTGCCCGTGCGGTTGCCGCTCAAGGCGCTGTCCAGGCTGTCGCGCGGCGTGCCGCGGACCATGGAGGAGGGCAAGCGCGTCATCCTGGTGAAGATGACGGCCGACGACGGGACGGTTGGCTGGGGCGAAGCGGGCCCGAGCCGGCGCTGGTCCGCCGAGACGACGCATTCCTGTTACACCACCATCAAGGAGTACCTCGCGCCGGCGCTGCTCGGGCGGGACCCCTTCGACATCGCCGGCCTGCATGCGACGATGAACACCGAGCTCGCCCCGGGCCTCGACCCCGGGCAGCCGATCGCCAAGGCGGCACTTGATCTCGCGGTGCACGACCTCGTCTGCAAGCGCCTCGGCATCCCGATGCAGGCGTGGTTCGGCGCGAAGGGAGCGGACCGGATCGAGCTCTCGTACCTGGTCTCGGGACCGGATGTCGCGGGCGTCGAGGAGCAGGTGCAGGCCGGCCTTGCCGATGGCTATCGCGCGTTCAAGGTCAAGGTCGGGCATGAGCCGAAGCTCGACATCGAGCGGGTCCGCGCGGTGCTGGCGCTGGCCAAGGGCGGTACGGTGTGGGTCGACGCCAACCAGGGCTATACGCTGGCCGAGGCCCTGCGCGCCGCGCGCGGGTTCGAGGCGCTCGGCATCGAGCTGTTCGAGCAGCCGATCCCGATGGGCGAGTTCCAGGGAATGAAGAAATTGCTGTCCGCGACGAGCATGACGATCGCGCTGGACGAGGCGGCGATGGGCCTGCCGGTGGTCATCGAGCTCATCCGCCGCGAAGCAGTCGAAGCACTTGTGATCAAGGTCAACAAGGTCGGCGGCCTGCACTACGCGCGCCAGCTGTGCGACCTTGCGCGCAGCGCCGGGCTCGGGCTGATCGGCAGCGGCCTCATGGACGCGCCGATCGGGTTCGCGGCCTCGGTGCACCTGTTCGCGGCCTACGGCCTCGACTACCCCTGCGACCTGAACGGCCCCCAGGTCATCGCCGAGGACTACCTGAAATCACCGGTCCCCATGCAAGGCAGGTTCGCCC
>JANNWA010000158.1:0-2715 GCA_031408275.1 Pseudomonadota bacterium | reverse complement strand
CCTTCGCGAGGCACCACGCGGTGGTGATGCCGGCCAGGCCCGCGCCGAGGACCGCGATCCTCACGTCAGAGGTGCTTTGCGACCCAGCGCTGCAGGGGATCCCAGCGCTCGAGTTCCGGCATGGCGCGCGAGCGCGGCAGGTCGAACAGGGTGGCCCCGTTCGCGGCGCAGTGCACGTAGACCTGTGCGGCATGCAAATGCGTCAGTACGGGCAGGTCATACGCCGCCAGGAAATTCTCGAGGTCCCGCGCCGCGATCGTCTGGGGATCGACGCGGTTGGCCACCAGCGCGATGCTGCTGTCGCCCTTGCGCACGGCCTTCTGTTCGGCCAGGGCCTCGATGAAGTCCACCGTCGCGTCCATGTCGAGCACCGAAGGCGCGACCGGCACGACCACGAGGTCCACGCGCTTGACGAGATCCGCCAGCTTGTCGCCGTGCAGGCCGGCGGGCGAATCGTAGATCACCCACTGCGGATCGAACTCTTTGAGCTCGTCGCGATCCTGGTCCGGGGTCCAGCCGCCGATCTTCGGGAATCCCGCGGGCCGCCGGGCGAGCCAGCGCGTGGCCGACAACTGGCGGTCCATGTCCGCCAGTACCGTGCGCAGGCGCTTGGCGGCGAACAAGCCCGCGAGGTTCGTGGCCACGGTGGTCTTGCCGCTGCCGCCCTTGGCGTTGGCTACCAGCAGGCGCTTCATGGCAGGTGCCGCCTCGTCACCAGGGCAAGTTCGCGCTCGGCCGCATGCGGGGACTTATCCAGCTGTGCGGCGATCAGCTCCATCTCCTGCCGCCCGCGATTCTGCGAGAGCTTCCAGCGCGTTTCGATCCGCTCGACCGGGATCTCGAAGGCGACGATGCCGTTCAGCATGCCTTCCATGTAGGCCGGGGAGAGCTTGTCGTACTCGGGCTGCCATTGCGGATCATGGTGCGCGACGAGCTTGGCCACGGCCGCGCGTTTGGCCTCGGGCTCATGGAATGCGCGCACCTTGCCGTACGCATGCACGGCCGCGTAATTCCAGGTCGGCACACGTTCCTTCTCCGCGTACCAGCGCGGCGAGACGTAGGCGTGCGCGCCGTGGAACACCACCTGCACCTCTTCGTCGAAAAACGCCTCCCACTGCGGGTTGGTCTTCGCCATGTGCGCGACGATGACGAGGCCGTCGCCGCGCTCCTCGACGAGCACCGGCAGGTGCGAGGCGCGCGGCTCGCCGCCCGTGGCGGTCACCACGACGGCAAAATTGTTGGCGCGCATGAACTCGAGGACCTCGGCGCGATCCTCGACCTGGTTGTAGAGTGGTGAATACATGCAGCCTCCTCAGTCCAGCCCGCCGACGGGGCGGGAATCGATCAGCACCACCGCCTGGGCGGCGATGCCTTCGCCGCGGCCGGTGAATCCGAGGTGTTCGGTGGTCGTGGCCTTGACGTTTACGCAGCGCGGATCGACGCCGAGGTCGCCCGCGAGGTTGAGCGCCATCTGCGCGATGTGCGGCGCCATGCGCGGCGCCTGCGCGATGATCGTCGCATCCAGGTTGCAGATGATCGGAAAGCCGGCCTCCGCCACCTTCCTCACCACCGCGCGCAGCAGTACCCGGCTGTCGGCGTTCTTATAGCCCGGGTCGGTGTCCGGGAAGTGTTTGCCGATATCGCCCAGGGCGGCCGCACCCAGCAAGGCGTCGCAAACCGCGTGGATCAGGACATCCGCATCCGAATGGCCTTCGAGCCCGCGATCGTAGGGGACATGCACCCCGCCGAGGATGAGCTTGCGCCCGACCACCAGCGCATGCACGTCGTACCCCTGGCCGATCCTCATGCCTGCCTTCCCAGTAGTGCCTCGGCGATCATCGTGTCCTCCGGATAGGTGACTTTCAGGTTCAGGCGGCTGCCGGGCACGAGCCTGGGCTTCAGGCCCATCTGCTCGATCGCGCTCGCTTCGTCCGTCACGGCGCCCCGCGCCGTATGCAGCGCCTGCGCGAGCAGCCCGGCGCGAAACATCTGCGGCGTCTGGGCCAGCCAGAGCAGGCTGCGATCCTCGGTTCCCGCACTGCGCATGGATCCCGCGGCATCGTTGGCCTTCACGGCCCGTTTGACCGTGTCCGCGGCGGGCAGCGCCAGCAACCCGCCGACCGCGTCCTCGCCGACTTCGGCGATCAGCCGCTCGAGGTCGCTGCGCGGCAGGCAGGGGCGTGCGGCGTCGTGCACCAACACCCAGTCGTCCGCATTCACCGCGGCCATGGCGGCCACGAGACCGTTGTGCACCGAGTCGCGCCGGGTCTCGCCACCGCAGTACAGCGGCTCCAGACGCCCGGCGAATTCGCCCCAGTCGTACTGCGCAAAGGACTTGTCCTCCGGCGCGAGCACCACGAAAACCGTCTCGACCGGCGGCACCGCCAGGCACTTGATCGAGTGGTAAAGCATCGGCCGCCCGGCCAGCGGCAGGTACTGCTTGGGGGCCTCGGCGCCCATCCGGGCGCCCGCGCCGGCGGCGGGGATCAAAGCGACGTAGGACACGCGGGGAAACTCACAAAATATTGCGGAAATTCAAGCCTGTATAATTGCATGACGCGTTGCATCGGACAAGCGAAACGCTCGCTTGTCCGATGCGCGCTATTTGCATTTCAGGCCATGCATCGCGACACCTTGCCCGTTCCGAATACCACCCAGCCGCGGCGCCGCCTCACCCGGCTTGCCGGGTCCAGCGACGCCTTGGCGATTGCGCGC
>JANNWA010000157.1:0-12033 GCA_031408275.1 Pseudomonadota bacterium | reverse complement strand
ACAGACCCCGGCCAATGGCGAGAGAATGGGCCGCGCCTCCCGCCGCCACCCCCGCCACCCCCGCCACCCCCGCCACCCCCTGCCTCCATGACCGCCAACAAAGTCTTCCGCTTCGCCCCCTCGCCCGAGCACAAGGCGAAGCACCTGTTCGTGTTCCTGCACGGCGGCGGCGCGACCCCCGAATCCATGATCTCGGTGGCCTTCAAATTCCAGGCCCGCTTCCCGAGCGCGGCGCTGGTCGTGCCCAGCCGCCTGGACGAGTGGGCGGGCGCCGACCCGCACGCCCCCACGGCGGACCCGCAGGCGGTGCTGAACGACAGCAACCGGGTCGAGCGGATCGGGGCGATCCTGCCGCGCATCGAAGACCTCGTGCGCCGCGAGCAGACCAACTGCGGCATCGCCGCCGAGGGCACCGTGTTGATCGGCTTTTCCCAGGGCGGCACGATCGCCCTCGAAGCCGTGAAGCAGTATCCCGGCCTCGCCGGCGCGGTGGTCGCCTATTCCGCCCGGTTCGCGCAGCTGCCGCTGGCGGGCACCAGCATCAGCGCACGCTTCCACCTGGTGCACGGGGAATACGACGCGATCGTCTCGCGCGTGCATTCGGAGCGCGCGGCGCGCGCGCTCGCCGCGCTGCATGTGCCGGTGACGCTCGACATTGTGGAAGACCTCGGCCACGCGCTCACCCACCATGCGGTGAGCCTGGGGTCACTGCGCCTGCTGCAGGGCATCTACGAAGGCCGCAAGGCGACGCTGCACTAGCGCAGAAACGCCTCCGTTCAGCCGGAAATGTTCATGATTACATTTTGAAACGCGGCTCTGGAAGCGGCTCCCAAGCCAGTCAGCTTTTCAATTCGGGCATATTCACAAACAAGTCCAGGACTTCCGGGTTGGCCAGGGCGTCGGTGTGCCTGACCGGCATGCCGTGGACCACCGCCTTCACTGCAAGTTCAACCACCTTGCCGTTGCGAGTGCGCGGGATGTCCGGCACCTGCACGATGCGGGCGGGCACGTGGCGCGGCGTGGTGTTGTCACGGATCTGCCGGCGGATGCGCTCTTCCAGCGCCGCGTCGAGCACAAGGCCGGGCCGCAGTTTGACGAACAGCACCACACGCGTGTCGGTCGGCTGCGTGGGCGGCCAGAGCTGACCGATCGCCACTGACTCCTCGACCGCGTCGATCTTCTCGACCTGCCCATAGATCTCCGCCGTGCCGATGCGCACCCCGCCGGGGTTGAGCGTCGCGTCCGAGCGTCCGTAAACGATCATCGTCCCGCGCTCCGTGACCTCGCACCAGTCGCCGTGGCACCACACCCCGGGGTAGCGCGAAAAGTAGGCGGCACGGTACCGCGACCCGTCGGGATCGCCCCAGAAGCCGACCGGCATCGAAGGGAAAGGCTTCACGCACACCAGCTCGCCCTTTTCGCCCGCGAGCTCCCGGCCGTCCTCGTCGTAGACGCGCACGTCCATGCCCAGGCCCCGGCACTGCAGTTCGCCGCGGTACACCGGCAGGATGGCGTTCGCGTCGGCAAAACTCGCCATGATGTCGGTGCCGCCGGAAATCGACGCAAGGCACACGTCCCGCTTGAAATCGCGGTACACGTAGTCGTAGCTTTCCGGCACCAGCGGCGAGCCTGTCGAGACGATCATCCGGATGGCTTCGAGGTTGTGCGTTGCGCGCGGCTTCAGGCCCCGCTTGGCGATGGCGTCAATGAACTTCGCGGAGGTCCCATAGTGCGTAAGGCGCTCGGCCTCGGCAAAGTCGAACGTGATCCTGCCGTCGCGCGCGAAAGGCGAGCCGTCATACAGCATCACGGCCGCCTCGGCGGCGAGGCCCGCGAACAGCAGGTTCCACATCACCCAGTTGCAGGTCGTGTAGTAGTAGAACCGGTCGCCCGGACGCACGTCGAACTGCAGCTTGTACATCTTGAGACCAGAGAGCAGCGAACCGCCCGCGCCGTGCACGATGCACTTGGGCTTGCCGGTCGTGCCCGACGTGAACAGGATGTAGACGGGGTGGTCGAAGGGCAGCCGTTCGTACTCGATCTCCCCGGCCTGGTAAGGCGAGATCCAGTCGGCGTAGCGGCGCGCGTTGCGGATCGAAGACACGTCCGGCGCCGTGTCGAGGTTGGGCACCACGACCACCTGCTTCACGCCCGGCAACTGCGCGACGATGTCTTTGACCCGCCCGATCGAATCGTGCGCCTTGCCGTTGTACAGGTACCCGTCCGCGCAGAAAAGGAGCCTGGGCTCGGTCTGCCCGAAGCGGTCGAGCACGCCGTCGGTGCCGAAGTCGGGCGAGCAGGACGACCACACCGCGCCCACCGAGATCGCGGCCAGCGCCAGCACGCAGGTCTCGGGCATGTTGGGGATGAAGGCCGCGACCCGGTCGCCCGGCTTCAGGCCCGCCGCACGCATCGCCTGCGCGCAGCGCGAAACCTGTGCATGCAGTTCGGCGTACGGCATGCGGCTGCGAAAACCGGTCTCGTCCCAGAACACCAGCGCGTCTGCCGAATCGTTCAACCGGTCACGCCGGCGCAGCAGGTTCTCGGCGAAATTGAGGCGCGCGTCCGGGAACCATTTCGCGCCCGGCATCCTGTGGCCGTCGACGAGGATGCGTTCGCCCTTGCGTCCGCGCACGCCGGCCCAGTCCCACAGGGCGGACCAGAACCGGTCGTTCTCGTCGCAGCTCCAACGGTAGAACTCGGGATAGGTGTTGAATTTCAACCCGAAGCGCTGCACGCACGAGCGCGCGAACTGCGTCAGCTGCGCCGACTCGATCGCCGCCTGCGACGGCTCCCAAAGCCTCTTCACCGCCTCGCCTCCACCCTCGGCCATGTCCGCACCCCCGGGGTTGTGTGCGGCAATTATAGTTTCCCGCACGATTCCATCCGTGCCTTGCTTGACAGCCTCTTGGGCTGTATCCAGAATCGCCGGTCTGCAGTCCTTTGCCCCGTCCCGGGGACCCATAACGCCAAGGAGTCGCCATGAAGTTTTCCCGCATCCTCGTCGCCGCCCTCGTGGGCGCGGCATTCGCCGTACCCGCCCAGGCCCAGACCATCGACAAGGTCAAGAAATCGGGTGAAATCACCATGGGCGTGCGCGAGTCGTCCGGACCGCTGTCCTACACGCTGGGCGCCGGGCAGTTCACCGGCTACCACGTCGACGTGTGCCTCGCGATCATCGACAACATGAAGAAGGCCACCGGCGGCAACATCAAGATCACCTACATGCCGGTCACCTCGCAGAACCGGATCCCGCTCCTGCAGAACGGCACCGTGGACATCGAGTGCGGCTCGACCACCAACAACGCCGCCCGGCAAAAAGACGTGTCCTTCGGCCTGACCACGTTCGTCACCGAGGTGCGCACCGCCGTGAAAGCCAATTCCGGCATCACCTCGATCTCGCAGCTGAACGGCAAGAGTCTTGCGACCACCACCGGCACCACTTCGGTGCAGACCCTGAGGAAGCATGAGCGCGCCAACAACGTCGATTTCAAGGAAATCTACGGCAAGGACCACTCCGACTCGTTCCTGCTGCTCGAGACCGGCCGCGCCGACGCGTTCGTCATGGACGACAACATCCTCGCGGGCCTGATCGCGACCGCCAAGAACCCCGCCGACTACAAGATCGTGGGCGAAGTGCTGTCGATCGAGCCGATCGCGATCATGATCCGCAAGGACGACCCGTCGATGAAGAAGCTCACCGACGACACCATCACCGGCATGATGAAGTCCGGCGCGCTCGAAAAGCTCTACAGCAAGTGGTTCCTCGCGCCGATCCCGCCCAAGAACACCAGCGTGAACCTGCCAATGGGGGCGACCCTCAAAGGCCTGTTCGGCACCCCGAACGACAAGCCCATGGAGGATTACGCCAAGAAATAGGCCACCTCCGGCTGCCCGGCAAAGCGCGCCTGAGGGCGCGCTTTTTTTTGCCGGCATATTGCTCTACACTGAACCGGGGAGAGCACAACAATGAACTTCCGCTGGGAGTGGGAAGTCTTCCTCCGCGACACGGGCGGGGGCCAGACGTATCTCGAATGGCTGATGTCGGCCTGGGGCTGGACGCTTGCGGTCGCCGCATGCTCCTGGGTGGTCGCGTTCGTGCTCGGCTCGGTTGTCGGCACCTTCCGCACCACGCCGAACGCCTGGCTGGTGCGCCTGGGCAACGCCTGGGTGGAATTGTTCCGCAACATCCCGCTGCTGGTGCAGATCTTCCTCTGGTACCACGTGATCCCGGCGATGATCCCGGTCCTGAAAGGCGTGCCGAGCTTCGTGCTGGTGGTGCTCGCCCTGGGGTTCTTCACCTCCGCCCGCGTCGCCGAGCAGGTGCGCGCCGGCATCCAGTCCCTCTCCCAGGGGCAGCGCAACGCGGGCCTCGCCATGGGCCTCACGCTGCCGCAGACCTACTTCTACGTGCTCCTGCCGATGGCGTTCCGGATCGTCGTGCCGCCGCTCACGTCCGAGGCCATGAACATCATCAAGAATTCGTCGGTGGCATTCGCCGTGAGCGTGGCCGAGCTCACCATGTTCGCGATGCAGGCCCAAGAGGAAACCTCGCGCGGCATCGAGGTGTACCTTGCGGTCACGAGCCTGTACATCGTCACGGCCATGACCATCAACCGCATCATGGCCTACGTGGAAGTACGCGTGCGAGTGCCGGGCATGATCGGCGGGGACAAGTAGATGGGCTCCCTCGACCTGTCGTTCTTCACCTGGGACCTTGTCTCGAAGTTCCTCGTCAAGGGGTTCGTGTTCAGCGTGCAATTGACGCTGGTAGCGATGATCGGCGGGATCTTCGTGGGCACCGTCCTCGCGCTCATGCGCCTGTCCAGCTTCAAGTGGCTGAGCTACCCGGCGACCATCTACGTCAACACCATGCGCTCGATCCCGCTGGTGATGGTAATCCTGTGGTTCTTCCTGCTGATCCCGTTCCTTACCGGCAAGCCCCTCGGTGCAGAATGGTCCGCGATCATCACGTTCACGGCTTTCGAGTCGGCGTACTACTCCGAGATCATGCGCGCGGGCATCCAGTCGGTTTCGCGCGGCCAGGTCTCGGCCGGCTACGCAATGGGGTTAACTTACAGCCAGAACATGAAGCTCATCGTGCTGCCGCAGGCGTTCCGCAACATGCTGCCGGTGCTCCTCACGCAGACCATCATCCTGTTCCAGGACACTTCCCTCGTGTACGCGATCGGCGCCTACGACCTGCTGAAGGGATTCGAGGTCGCCGGCAAGAACTTCAACCGGCCAGTGGAGGCGTTCCTGCTGGCAGCCATCGTTTACTTCATCATCTGCTTCTCGCTGTCGTCGGTGGTCAAGAAGCTGCAGGCCAAAATCGCCATCATTCGATAAGGTAGAACTGCCCATGATTTCCATCAAAGACGTGAGCAAATGGTACGGCAGCTTTCAGGTGCTGACCGACTGCACGACCGATGTGAAGAAAGGCGAGGTGATCGTCGTCTGCGGGCCGTCGGGCTCCGGCAAGTCGACGCTGATCAAGTGCGTGAACGCGCTCGAGCCGTTCCAGAAGGGCGACATCGTGGTCGACAACATCTCGGTCGGCGACCCGAAGACCGACCTGCCGAAGCTGCGCGCGCGCGTCGGCATGGTGTTCCAGAACTTCGAGCTGTTCCCGCACCTGACCGTGACGGAAAACCTCACGCTCGCGCAGGTCAAGGTCCTCGGGCGCAGCCCGGCCGAGGCGAACGAGCGCGGCCTCAAGTATCTCGACCGGGTGGGCCTGATCGCCCAGAAGGACAAGTTCCCCGGCCAGCTCTCGGGCGGCCAGCAGCAGCGGGTGGCGATCGCGCGCGCCCTGTCGATGGACCCGATCGCGATGCTTTTCGACGAGCCGACCTCGGCGCTCGACCCCGAGATGGTCAACGAGGTGCTCGACGTGATGGTGCAGCTCGCGCTGGAAGGCATGACCATGATGTGCGTCACGCACGAGATGGGGTTCGCGCGGAAGGTGGCCCACCGCGTGATCTTCATGGACGCGGGCAAGATCGTCGAGGACGCCACCAAGGACGATTTCTTCGGCAAGCCCCGCTCCGAACGCGCCCAGTTGTTTCTCTCGAAGATCCTCCAGCACTAGCCCCTATTCGACCTTGATGCCCAGCTCCTTCACGAGCCGGCCGTACTTTTCGTAGTCGTCGCGGATCAGCTTGCCGAACTGCTCGGCGCTGCCACCGATCGGCTCGAGCGCCGACTGCGCGAAACGCTCCCGCACCGCGGGCTCGGCAAGCGCACGGCCGATCTCGGCGTTCAGGCGTGCGATGACTTCGGGCGGCGTGCCGGCCGGCACGAGCATACCCAGCCACTGGTCCAGCACGAGCCCCTTGAACCCCGCCTCCTCGTAGGTGGGCACCTCGGGCAGGGTGGGCGCCCGCGTCCGCGTGCTCTGCGCGAGGAGTTTCAGCTTGCCGGACTTGTAGTGCGGGATCACCGGCGAGGAGCCGAGCGAGCCCAGCGGCACCTGGCCGCCCACCAGGTCGGTGATCGCCTGGCCGCCGCCCTTGTAGGGGATGTGCGTCAGCTGGATGCCCGCCATCTTTGCGAACCACTCTCCCATCATGTGCTGCTGGGACCCGGCGCCGGAGGTCGCGAACGCAATGCCGGGTTTCGCCTTCGCCATCGCCACCAGCTCGGCGACACTGTTTACGCCCAAGGACGGATGGGCCGCGAGCACGACCGGCTGGCGCGCCAACTGGATCACCGGCAAGAAATCCTTCAGCGGCTGGAATCCGATGTTCTTGTAGGTGTGGGGATTCGAGGTGATCGAGTCCGGGGAGATCACCGCGGTGTACCCGTCGGGGGCGCTCTTCGCCACAAGCTCGAGCCCGATGTTGCCGCCCGCACCGGCGCGGTTCTCGATGACGACCGATTGTCGCAGCGCCTGGCCCACGCGATCGCCCACTGCGCGCGCGGCAATGTCGGTAGACCCCCCCGGTGGAAAGGGCACGATCCAGCGCAACGGCTTGGACGGCCAGCCTTGCGCCGACACGGCACCCGCCGCAAAGGCAATCAACAAGCCGATGACGATCCTCACGTTGCGCTCCGGTTCGAAGAAGGGATTGGCCGATTGTACCGGCTCAAGGAGCGCGAAAACGCGTTAAACTCCGCGGCCTGTTTTTTGCTTCAATCCGGACTCACCCTCCCTACACGAATTCAAATGGCCACGATAAAAACCATCCCCATCAAGAGCGCCGCCCCCAAGGCCAAATACGACTGCCTGAAGTGCCCGGGGTATTGCTGCAGCTACCCTCTGATCGAAGTCACCAAGCGCGACATCGAACGCGTGGCCAAGCACTTCGACGTTTCGGTCGGGAAGGCCAAGAAGAAGTTCTTCCGCTACGACCGCAGCGAGAAAAGCTGGGTGCTGCGCCAGAAGCAGGACGAGCACTTCAAGAAGATCTGCCGGTTCTTCGACACCGAAGAGCGCCGCTGCACGATCTACACCGCGCGCCCGGGCGTGTGCCGCGCGTATCCCGGCGAGCCGCACTGCGGCTACTACGACTTTCTCAAGTTCGAACGTGAACACCAGGGCGACGAAGAATTCGTCGCCACAACCTAGCCTTTTTTCGCCAGGGACTGGGCGCGGATTGCGGAGAGGCTCTGGGCGGGGGTGAGAGCTTCGGGGTCGAGGCGCAACTCGATCAGCGCGGGCTTGCCTGAAGCCATCGAACGGGCCAGCGCGGGGGCGAATTGGGCGGTCTCGTCCACGGTCTCGCCATGGGCCCCGTAGGCGCGCGCCAGCGCCGCGAAGTCCGGGTTGATGAGGTCAGTGCCGGAAACGCGCGTGGGGTATTCCCTCTCCTGGTGCATGCGGATCGTGCCGTACATGCCGTTGTTGACCACGATGACGATCACGTTGGCGCCGTACTGCATCGCCGTCGCCATTTCCTGCCCGGTCATGAGGAAATCGCCATCGCCCGCGAATGCCACGACCGTGCGGTGCGGCTCGGCGATCTTTGCCGCGATCGCGGCCGGCACGCCATAGCCCATTGAGCCGTTGGTAGGCGCAAGCTGCGTGCGGAAGTCGCGGTACTGGTAGTAGCGGTGCACCCAGGTGGCGAAATTGCCCGCGCCGTTGCAGATGATCGCATCCGCCGGCAGGGTCTCGCGCAGGCCTTTGACGATATCCCCGTACTGCACCTTGCCGGGCAGCGGCTTGGGTTCGATGTACGCAAGGTAGCTCTTGCGCGCGGCTTCGGTACCCGCGCGCCACTTGGTGCCGTCGAGCTTGAGTTGGCTGAGCGCCTCGACGAACTGCGGGTAACCCGAGTTCACCAGCACCGCGCCCTGATAGACGCGGCCGAGTTCCTCGGCCCCCGAATGCGCGTGGATCAGCGTCTGCTTCGGCACGGGCACTTCGAAGAGCGTATACGCGCTGCTCGTCATCTCGCCCAGGCGCGCGCCGATCACCAGCAGCAGGTCGGCATCCTTGATGCGTTGCGCGAGGTTGGGGTCGACGCCGATGCCCACGTGCCCAGCGTACGATGGCGAGCGGTTGTCGAGCAGGTCCTGGCAGCGGAACGACGCGCCGGCCATGAGGTTGTTCTTCTCGAGGAAAGCGCGGATCGCCTGGACCGAGTCCCGCGTCCACCCGAAGCCGCCAAGGATGACGAAAGGTCGCTCCGCTTTCGACAGAAGCCGGCCGATCTCCTGCATGTCGGATGCCGCGGGCGAGGCGCGAACGGTCTTGTAGTGCGGCACATCGGCCACCGCCGCGTCGGCGAACAACATGTCCTCGGGCAGCGCCAGCACCACCGGGCCCGGGCGGCCGGCCATGGCGGTGTGGAAGGCATGGCTCACGTACTCGGGGATGCGCTCGGTGCGGTCGATCTGCGCCACCCATTTCGCCATCGGACCGTACATGCGCCGGTAGTCGATTTCCTGGAAGGCCTCGCGCTCGACCATTTCGTTGCCCACCTGGCCGATGAACATGATCATCGGCGTGGAGTCCTGGAACGCGGTGTGCACGCCGACCGACCCGTTGGTCGCGCCGGGTCCGCGCGTGACGAACAGGATGCCGGGCTTGCCGGTGAGCTTGCCGTACGCGTCGGCCATGTAGGACGCCCCGCCCTCCTGCCGGCAGATGACGAACTTCAGCTTGTCGCGCACGTCGTAGATGCCGTCGAGCACGGGCAGGAAGCTCTCGCCGGGCACGCCGAAGGCGAGTTCCACGCCGTGGCCGACGAGTGCGTCTGCGAGGATCTTGCCGCCGTGGCGGGTCTTGAGGTCGGGCTTCATTCAGTCACCTGATTGGAGAAATTTAATCGAATGCACCGCGCAGTTGTGCGCAGCACTCCGCCATGGCCGCGTTCGCGGTGTCCAGTACCCCGCCCATCAGCAGGAACCCGTGCACCATGTCGGGGTACTCCTTGTACTCGGTCTTCACGCCCTCGCGCGACACGCGCTCGGCATAGGCGCGGCCTTCGTCCACCAGCGGATCGTACCCCGCGGTCAGCACGAAGGCGGGCGGCAGGCCGGCGAGGCTGGCCGCGAGCAGGGGCGAGGCGCGCCAGTCGAGCCAGTCGGCCTCGTCCGGCAGGTAGTGGCCGCGAAAATAATCCATGCTCTTGCGGGTCAGCAGGTAGCCCTCGGCGTTCGCTGCATGCGAGGGGAAGCCGGCCCGCTGGTCGGTGGCGGGGTACACGAGCAGTTGGAAGCATGGGGCCGCCCGTCCAGCGTCGCGCGCATCGATGCAGACGACGGCCGCGAGGTTTCCGCCTGCGCTGTCCCCGCCCACCGCGACCCGGTGCGGATCGACGCCAAGTTCGCCTGCATGGTCCATCACGTAACGCGTCGCCGCGATGCTGTCATCGACGGCAGCCGGGAAGCGCGCCTCGGGCGCGAGCCGGTATTCGACCGAGAACACCACGCAGCCGGAGCCGTTCGACAGTTGCCGGCAGGCGACGTCATGCGTGTCGAGGTCGCCGATGACCCACCCGCCGCCGTGGAAGTACACGAGGGCCGGGAGGATCGCGCCCTTTTTCGCCCCGGCGGGCTGGTAGGCCCGCATCGGCACCGGGCCCGCCGGCCCGGGGACGAGCATCAGGCGGACCGCGCCCATTTCAGGCGCGGGCGGTGACGTCAGTGCGCGCGTATCGAGGTAGAGGCGCCGCGCCACGGCCGGCGGCACTTCATGGATCTGCGGCAGCGGGGAGTGCTTTACGCGCTCGAGCAGGACCGCAACCTGGGGATGGACGCTCATATTGGGTATCGGAGGCTCATGCAGGGGTCTGAGGGGGGCGCAGCCCCCTTCTCCTATTCTTGGGCAGAGAGCATCGCTTCAAGCCTGGCTTTGAAGAACGGGGCAGGCTTCATGACGCGCGTTTCCTGGGAAACGATCAGCGGACGGACCTTGGCGACGTAGGCCTGCCACGCCGGATCCGCCTGCATCGCCGCGCGGCACCTGTCGCGCTGGTTCAGGTCGTCGTACGCCCACATGTGGATCACGAGGTTCTGCATGCCCATCTCGGTGGCGTAATAGCCGACCATGTGGGGCAGGTGCTTCAGCTGCGTGGGCATGCCCTCGGATTCGTAGAGCCTGTAGTATTCCGGCACCTTGCCGGGATGCAGCAAATACATGCGTTCTTCGACGTACATGGCGGTTTCCCGGTGGGCCGATCGAAGCCGATTATATAATCCGCCCCATGCCCGACACCGACATCAATTCGCTGCGCCGCATCCTCACGGAAAACCGCACGATCGCGGTGGTGGGGCTTTCGGCCAACTGGTACCGGCCCAGTTACTTCGCGGCCAAGTACATGCTCGAGCACGGGTACCGCATCATCCCCGTGAATCCCCAGTACGAGGAAGTGCTCGGGCAGAAGTGCTACAAGTCGCTCCTCGATATCCCCGAAAAGGTCGGTATCGTGGATTGCTTCCAGAAGACCGAGCGGATCCTGCCGCTTGCCGAGCAGGCAATCGCCATCGGCGCCAGGGTCCTGTGGCAGCAGATCGGCGTGACCAACGCCGAGGCCGCCCAGAAGGCCGCCTCGGCCGGACTTGAGGTCGTAATGGACCGGTGCGTAAAAATCGAACACGGGCGCCTGTTCGGCGGCCTCAACTGGGTGGGTGTCAACACCCGGGTAATTTCGGCCAAGCGGCCTCGCTGGCTTCCGGCCTGAAATCCAATATATACACACAATAATTTGGTCTTGTCGTAAGTAATCGCACACATTATTTGAAGATCCAGCAGGTTTTCGGCATATCCGCCCATCCAGCGCTGGCGCGTGCAACGGCAGGGGGCTATCCTTCCCCTGTTGAAAAGGGGGGTTAGCTACATGTCGGACGTATTGCGTATTTTCGAGGGCCGTTTCGGCCGGGTTTTCCTGAAGGAATCACTCTCGGGCCACCCGTCGCATACGCACGCCGAACACCAGCTGATCCTCAAGTACGACGGCGCGGACCGCCAGTACGTCATCGACGGCGAACCAGCCATCCTGACCAGGAACGGCATCATGTTCGTCAACGCCGGCCGCGCGCACGAAACGCTGGCCAATCAGGGCGAATCGACGGCGCGACAACTCGTGCTCAACATCTCCCCGGAGTGGCTGACCCTGACGTTTCCCTCGATGTTCCGCGACGCGGAGCGCGGCCCCTACCCGCGCACGCACGACACGATCACGCCGCACATCCGCAGGATCGCCGACGCGATGGTCATCGACATGATGAACGACCGGTTCCTGTCGGCCGACCGCCTTGAATTCATGGTGCAGGAACTGATCCTGTCGATCATCGACAGCTACATCGCCAAGCGGCGCTCGACCGCGCCGATGTGGCGCGGCTCCAAATTCGCCGACGCCCGCATCCGCCGCGCGATCACGCTGCTGCGCGCCCGCCCGAACAAGGACGTCAGCATGGACGACATCGCTGCACAGGTAGGGTTGTCGCGCTCGCGCTTCTACGACCTGTTCCAGATGTGCACCGGCCGCTCGCCGCGCGAATACCTCGACATGCTGTGCGTCGAGACCGCAATCACGCGCCTTTCCACTTCGGACACCAAGATCGGCGATGTCTCGGCGGAGC
>JANNWA010000156.1:0-2585 GCA_031408275.1 Pseudomonadota bacterium | reverse complement strand
CACGAACACCGGGTGGAGCAGGATCGGCAGGCCCAAGGCCTCGATGGCCTCGTACACCGGGAAAAAAGCGGGATCGGACAGTTCCTGCTCGTTGATGCGCGTGGCGAGGTAGAAGCCCTTCACGCCGGGCAGCCTGGCGGCACGCGCGACTTCGCGCACCGCGAGTTCCGGCGCCTGCATGGGCAGCGTCGCTAGACCCACCAGCCGGCCCGGATGCTTTTCGTGCGCCAGCGCGAGCTCGTCGTTGTAGACGATCGACAGCTTGTCGCCGAGCGCGGCATCCGCCCAGTACGCCATGGGCTGCGACAAGGACATCGCGTGCACCGCCACGCCCTGCCCGTCCATCGCCTCGATGCGCGCATCGAGGTCGACGAAGCGCGGGCCGCACGGACCGGTCGACAGGTGCCCCATCTTGAACTGCGGTCCCTTGCCTTCGACTTCCTTCCACTCCACCCCGTACGCGGGGCCGTGCTTCGCGACGAGGTCGAGCCACGCCTTGGGATACCAGTGGGCGTGGACGTCGATGGGGTTGCCGTGGGCGTGATGGTGATGGTGTTCGTGTCCGCTCATGAAGCCGCCTTGTGATTTTCCTGGGTGCCGGTACGCTTGAAAGCGTACATGAGATTGCCGCGCCACACCTCCGCGGCAACGTATTTCCCTTAGAATTGCCCCGGGATCAAAAGGGGAGAATCAAATGAATCGCATCGCAATTGCGGCAGCTTTGGCCGCAGCATGGTCGTTCTCGCCGGTGCAGGCCGCGGACAAGGCCGCGCCGCACTGGGCCTATGAGGGAGATATGAACCCGGCCAAGTGGGGGAAGGAATTTCCCACCTGCGGCCTGGGCAAGGCCCAGTCGCCCATCGACATCAAGGGGCCGTTCGGCAAGGCGACGCAAATGATCCAGCCCGACTACAAGGAAGGCGCGCTGAAGATCGTCAACAACGGGCACACCATCCAGGTCAACGTCGACCCCGGCAGCAGGATGATGATCGACAAGGAGAGCTTCGACCTGCTCCAGTTCCATTTCCATCGCCCCAGCGAGGAAAAGGTGGACGCCAAGCCGATGGCGATGGTCGCGCACTTCGTCCACAAGAGCCAGGCAGGCAAGCTGGCGGTGCTGGGCGTCCTGCTCAATGAGGGCACCGAGAACCCCACGCTCAAGACCGTGTGGGCCAACGCGCCCAGGAAGGAAGGGCCGGAAGTCGTGGTGCCCAACGCGAAGCTCAATCCCGCGGCGCTGGTGCCCAAAAGCCTCAACTACTACAGCTTCGAGGGTTCGCTGACCACGCCGCCGTGCAGCGAGGGCGTGACGTTCTACATCCTGAAGACCCCGACCAGCTTGTCCAAGGAACAGGTGCAGGCGTTCCCGTTCAAGCTCAACGCGCGGCCGGTGCAGCCGCTCAACGGCCGCAAGATCGTCGCCAACTGAGCACCCGGTGCCGGCTCACCTCGCGTCCCGCAGTCAGGTCTGCTCGGGCGCCGGCATCACGTGGCCGCATTTGCCGCAGGTGCGCAGCGCCTCGTTGTCGAAGAATTCCTTGTAGACCTTCGACACCGGGTCGGTGCGGTAGTCCTCCACGACGAATTTCGCGTCGTGCAGCAGGTGGTCGCACTTCGGGCAGAACCACAGGAACCGGTCGATTTCCCCAGGACGCCTGCGCCGCTCGAGGATCAGCGCGAACGCGTCCGGCGGAAATCGCGGTGAATGCGGGATGCCACCCGGCGTGAAGATGCTCGAGCCTTCCGGGAGCACGGCGACTTCCTCGGCGTTTTCAGGCGTCCTGTAGTGCAGGCGCATCTCCCCCTTGATCATCTGCATGACCTCGTCGCTGGGGTTGATATGGAACTCGCTGCGGTACTCGCGCCCGCGGGCGATGAAGCCGATCGACTCGGAGTCCTGCCAGATGACCTTGACCCGCTTGCCACTGCGGCCGAGCTCCGCGGCCTCGGCCCTGAGGTCGACGATGGGCATCTTGAACATGAGGCTCCTCCTAGTCGAACATCGCGACGCAATCGATCTCGACGTTGACGCCCGCGCGGTGCGGCGTGCCCCCGACGCAGGTGCGCGTGACCTTCTCGCCGTCGAGGACCTCGCGGAACACTTCGTTGAATTTCGGGAAATCGGCCACGTCGCGCAGGATCACCCGCATGTTGACCACGTTGGCGAAAGTCGCGCCCGCGGCCTCCAGCACACTGGCGAGGTTCTGCAGGGTACGCCGGGTCTGCGCCTCGATATCGCCGGCGATCACCGTCTTGGTTTGCGGATCGAGCGGCCCCTGCCCCGACACGAAGAGCATGTTGCCCCAGCGGATGGCCTGCACGATCGGCGGCGGCTTCTGCACGGTGGTGAAACCCGTGGTCGGCGCAGCCTGCGAGGTGACGATCTGCTTAGGCATTCTGCAGCCGCAGGTCCTCGGCCATCGGCCTGGCCGGCGCGTGGAACTTCACCGGCCCGTCGGGCAGCATGTGCAGGAACTGCTTGAGGAACGGCTCTTCCGAGGCGAGCAGCTCGGCCGGCGTGCCCGCCCCGGCCAGCACGCCATCTTCGATGACGTAGATGTAGTCGACCAGCTTCAGGCTCTCGC
>JANNWA010000155.1:0-2255 GCA_031408275.1 Pseudomonadota bacterium | reverse complement strand
GACACAGGCCGCCCGGCCGCCCCAGTCGTAGCCCGCGAGCCGCGCGCGCTCGATGCCCAGCGCATCCAGAAAATCGCGCAGGTCCGCGCCCAGCGCGGCCTGCTGGCCGGAACGCGGTGTACCCGAATCGAGAAAACGCGTCGGCCCGAATCCGCGCAGCCAGGGGACCAGCACGCGATAGCCTGCCGCTGCGAGCGGCGGCGCAACGTCGTCCCAGTCATGGACGTCCGACGGCCAGCCATGCAGCAGGATGACAGGCGGGCCGTCCGCCGGGCCGCTTTCGAGGTAGCCGATCTCGAGGACCGGTGTCCGCGTGGTGTGGATCAATGCGTGGATCAAGTATCGAGGAAGGCGGCGATCTTCGCGTCGCGCCGCAACGCGGAGAGATCCCCGGCCGTCGGCAGCTGCGGCTTGTCGCGCTCGGCGTTCACCATGCAGAGGAACCCCAATGATTCGCCTGCGGCCGGCCGGAACTGGTGCCAGGCAAGCGAAGGAATGCTGACGAGGTCGTTCTGCTCAATTGTGTGAACGGTATCGCCGACCAGCACGCCGCCGCGGCCACGCAGAATCAGCACCGCGTGCGCATGCTCGTGGCGCTCGAGCGTGGAGTAGCCGCCGGGGCTGACCTCGAAGTAGCGAAGTTGGGCTGCGATCGAAGGATCCTCGAACAGCACCTGGCGCGTAACGTCCTTGAAGGGTACCGAGCCGTCGGTCTTGTAACGCAGCAGCTCCACGCCCTGCCAGCGGAAGTCGCCACCGGGCGCGAAGGGGCGTACGGGTTTGCCGCTCACGCTGCCGCCCCTTGCGCAGAAGCTTCTACCGCGCGAACGAACTCGCGCGTGCGTTCGGGCAGCGCAGCGCCGGCGCGCAATAGCGATCCCCCGATCAACAGCATCGAATCCACGCCGCAGAACTTCACCAGCTCGGCCACGCGGTCCACACTCATGCCGCCGGCCGGCACCGGCAGGCTGGGTCGCACGCCCGGCCAGGGCGCGCGCGCCGCAGCGGCGATGGATGCGCACTCGGCTTGCGAGTACGCAAAGCGTCCGGCGTAGTGCGCGTAGATCACGGCGTCGGCGCCGAGCAGGCGGAAGAGCTTGCCGAGGATGAAAGCCGGGGCCACCCGCACAGTCCCAGCATACGAAGGGTGCGCGAGCACCGGGACCTGCAGGTGCTCGGCCACGAGTTCCTGGAACACCGGGATGCCGACGAGACCGGGCGCCACCAGCGCGGCGCCCACGCCCTCCTCGCGCAGGATCTTCGCCTGCGCGTAGAGTGCCTTGGGCGACCCAACGAGGCTGGGCGCGTACAAGGCGGCGCGCCCGGTTTCCTTAGCCGCGCGCCGGATCGCACGCTGGCAGGCCTGCACCCGCTCGGCGAACGGCGAGTAATGCTGGTCGGCGATTCCGTGGTCATCCTTGATGACGTCGACGCCGGCGGCAGCGAACACGTAGCAGATGCGCGCAAGTTCATCTACGGGCAGGCCCTGGGGCTTGAGCGCCGTGCAGGTCAGCGGCCGGCCATGCGCCCCTGTGAGGCGGCGCAGGCCTTCGATGCCGAAGCGCGGCCCGCCGCAGGCTTTCACGAGCGTCTCGGGCAGGTCGGCGTCCAGCAGCTCGACATGCGCGTGCATCGAACTGTTGCCGAACAGCATGTTCAGCGTCTGGGCGACGTCGTCGCCGGTGGTGTCGACGGCCAGTGCGATGCGGGCTTCGTAGAGACCGTCTCCCGTCTGATCTACCGCGATCACCTGTCCCACAATCCGCTCGCGAACTTCGGCATCAAAAATCGCGTCCAGCGGCACTTCGACACTTTGCTCTAGCGCAATCGCGGCGGCGGCTTCCTCGGCAAAGGCCTGGGTGGCACCTCGGATGCGGTAGCGGACCTCGAAGCGGCGGCCGGTCAGGATGGAGGGTACGGGAGCGTTCATCAGGGGCGGAAGTATGCTTTAGGGGGTATCTGGATGGCAATCTCCGTCCGCCTAGATGGTTGGCAGACGCAAGAGATAAAAATCAATTAATTCTCAACTTTCTGTTCACAACATCAAGCACAGAAGCCACTACTCGGGTAGTTTGTGTACCGGTATCAGTACATCTTACGGTTGCAGAAGGCCTCCACCTAGGGCGTTTCCATCGAAAATCCCGATGGCCAGAAGGACTTTGTGCCTTCCGACAGCATACCGCTATGATTCGCACACCAAGGACGCAAAGAGACTGCCCATGCAATGGATCGCCCCTATCCGTTGAAGGCCATTC
>JANNWA010000154.1:0-4347 GCA_031408275.1 Pseudomonadota bacterium | reverse complement strand
CTCAGCTATCGCATTTCGGTGCGTAATACGGGACCCAAGCCGCTTACCGACCTGGAAGTGCGGGAGAGATTCGCCGATGCGCGGCCGAGCTTCGCTGAATTCCAGCGTGGGCGGGACCCGCGCGATGCCCAGCGCAACTGGGTGGACCGCAAAGGCGGGTATTTTCGCTGGCGCCACCTGATCGAGCGCCGGCTGCCGGATCGGTCCAAAGGGGGAGCGCTCGCCCTGATGCCACCGGGTGCGCACGCGGAAGTGCGCGCAACCCTCGTTCCACGCCGGCGCGGGGTGCTCTCCTTCGCCGGGATCGACCTCGTGCGCCCCGACGTGTTCGGCCTGGCGTATGGCCGCGCGCGCACAGCACTGGCCGACAAGCTCGTCGTGCTGCCACGGCGCTACCGCCTGCCGCAGGTGCTGCTGCCGGCGCAGCGGCTGTTGCAACCGGGGGGGCATGCCCTCGCCTCGACGATCGGGGACTCGGAGGAATTCCTGTCCTTGCGCGAATACCGCCCGGGGGACAGCCTGCGGCGCGTCCACTGGAAGAGCTTTGCACGCACCGGCGAACCCGTCGTGAAGGAGTTCGAAACCGAATTCTTCGAACGCCATGCGCTGGTGTTGGACACCGGGGCCGCCGGCGAAACCGAGGCCTTCGAGGAGGCCGTGTCGATCGCGGCCTCCTTTGTGTACACGATCGACACTCAGGAGTCCCTGCTCGACCTGGTCTTCGTCGCGGGCGAGCCGGAGTGCCACACTGCGGGTCGGGGGGAGGCCTCCAATGTGCACCTGCTCGAGATCCTCGCCGGACTGGCGCCCACGCAACCGGCCGTATTCGAGCAACTCGCCCGCGCGGTCCTCTCGATGCGCAGCACGCTCTCTTCGGCCGTGCTCGTGCTGCTCGCCTGGGACGAGCCGCGCAGGCAGCTGGTTTCCGCGCTCACCGCCTCGGGCCTGGGCGTGCGTGTGTTGCTGGTCAGCGATGCGCCGCCGGCCGACGCCGAAGGGTTGCTCGTGCTGCAGCCGGGAAGTATCGAAGCCGGCCTGATGAAGCTCGCATGAGCACAAACGCGAACCCCACGCTCGTGTCCCACGGGGCGTTCCAGGTGCCGCCGGTGCTGCTCGCGGTGGCCCTGGCCTTCTGGGGCTGGCAGACGAAGAACGGGTACGCGGCCGCGGGGTTTGCGCTCGTGATGCTGCTTCCTGCGCTCACGCGCCTGCGCCTCGAACTCGCCGAGCGCGACCAGCATCGAATCGCCGACCTCACGATGGTCCTGTATGTCGCGGTGGCCGCTTCGCTGATCGCCACCGAGACCCTGCGGGCCGGGGTGCACGAGTCGCTGGTGTGGCTGCCCGGGGTGGTGTTGCCGCTGATGCTCGCCCAGACCATGTGCGTGGAGGGCCGCGTGCCGCTCACGGCCCTGTTCCGGTACCTGCGCAAGCTCAAGGCCCGCGGCGAAAAGGTGAAGGACCCGCTGATCGACCTCACCGGGCCTTACCTCGCGCTGATCCTGATTGCCGCGGGCATGGCGAACCAGCCGGGCTACGGGTACTTCGCGGGCATCGTGTTGATCGTCGCGGCGGCGCTCGTCCGCATCAGGCCCTCGCGCACGGGGATCGCGGCCTGGCTCGTCGCGTTCTCGCTCGCCGCCTCGGCGGGGTTCGGCGCGCAGGCGGGCCTGTACACGCTGCAGACCCTGATCGAGGACTGGATCATCGACTGGCAGGTCGGCGGACCGCTGCTCGATCCGTACCGCAGTTCCACGCGCATCGGCGAACTAGGTCGGCTCAAGTCCGAAGACGCGATCGTGATGCGCGTGTACGCGAACCGCGACGGGACGGACCGGCCGGCGCTGCTGCATCGCGCCAGCTACAACCGCTATGCCGGCACGACCTGGCTGGCGCGCCAGGGCAACCTCGAAGCGCTGATCGCTCGCGGCGACGGGACGGTCTTCCTGCTCGGCGGGACGGCGGCGCCGGAATCCCCGGCAGAAACGCGCAGACTGCGCGTCTCCCAGCAGGTGCGGGGCGGACGAACGCTGCTGGCCCTGCCTTTGAATTCCTCAGTGGTCAGCGATCTCGTGGCCAGCCGCGTGCGCAGCAACCCGCTGGGCGCGGTGCAGGCGGAAATGGAGGTGCCGTGGACGTTCTACTACGCCCTGTACAACCCGGGGCCTGCGACAGCCCCGCCCGGATACTCGGCGGCGAGCCCTGAGGACCTGCATGTTCCCGAGCGGGAGCGCCCCGCGCTCGAGGCTGTTGCGCAGCAACTCGGGCTCGCTGGCCTGCCGCAGGCGGCAGCCGCGCAGCGAGTCATGACCCATTTCGCCGGGTTTGAATACACGACCGTTCGCAACCACACCTTCTCGGACCTCGTCCCGGGCAGCGAAACGCCACTGGCCGAGTTCCTCAACACCACGAAGCGCGGCCACTGCGAGTACTTCGCGACCGCCACGACACTGCTCCTGCGCGCGGCCGGGATTCCGGCACGCTACGCCACGGGGTACGCAATCCAGGACTGGAGCCCCTGGGAAGAAGCCTGGATCGTGCGCGAACGCCACTCGCACGCCTGGGCCCGGGCGTTCATCGACGGCCAATGGCGCGACATCGACACGACCCCCGCTGCATGGTTCGCCGAGGAGGAGGCGCTCGCTCCCGCAGGCCAGAAGCTCGCGGACTTCCTGCGCTGGGCAGGATTTCGCTGGACCACGCGCGACGGCAGCGAGACCAGGATCCTCGCGTGGGCGGTGGTCGCCGTTGCGGCGCTGATCCTCGTCTGGAAGCTGGTCAGCGAAGGGGGCCTCGTGCGCCTCGCGCAACGCTCTGGCCAGGGACGCACGGCCCGCCCGGGTGACGACTCGGAGTTCTACACCATCGAGTCAGCGCTGGCCCGGCGCGCCCCCCGCCGCCCGAGCGAGCCGCTGCTGGAATGGTTGCCGCGGGCCGGGGCGGCGCTCGGCGCCGATACGCGCGCCGAACTCGGGCGGCTCGCCGTCCTGCATTACCGCTACCGGTTCGACCCGTCCGGGCTCGCGCCGGGCGAGCGCGGCGCCCTCTCCTCTGGATGCGACAGTATCCTTGCCGTCATACGGCGCGCGTAAAATACTCCCCGTTCCCAACAGGAGGAATTCCATGTCCGGTGGTGCGCACGTCGACCCTTCCAACAAGAAAATCGCCCTGCAGATCGCGATCCTTGCCGTTGTCCTGGCTTTCTCCGAGACACTGGGCAAGGGCGCGCAAACCGCCGCGCTGAGCTTCAACATCGAGGCCTCCAACCTCTGGTCGTTCTACCAGGCCAAGACGATCCGCCAGACCACGATGCGCACGGCCGCTGACCTGCTTAGCGCGCAAACCGCCGGCAAGGGCACGGAGGCGGAGAAGAAGCAGATCGAGGCGTGGAAGAAGACGGCCGAGCGCTACGAATCGGAACCCGAGAAGGGCGAAGGCCGCAAGGAACTCGCGGCGCGCGCGAAAAAGGCCGAGGAAAACCGCGACCGTTCGCTCGCGGCCTACCACCACTACGAGGTGGCTTCCGCCGCGGTTCAGATCGCGATCGTGCTGGCGTCCGCGGAGGTCATCACGAGCGTCATTGCGCTCGGCTGGGCGTCGGCCCTGCTCGGCGTCACGGCCGTGGGGTTCTGCCTGATCGGCTTCTTCTGGCCGATGGCAGTGCATTTGTTTTAGCGCTACCTCCGCCAGGAAGGCGGTCGGGCGGAGTCGATTCCATAACGCCGGATGGCTTCGGCGACGATCTCGCGCGTGACGACGCCCTCGTCTGCGAGGGTAGCCAGAGCCGCCACCACGATGTGCTCGCGGCTCACCTCGAAAAAATCGCGCAGCGCGGCGCGCGTATCGCTGCGGCCGAACCCGTCGGTGCCCAGGGCCACGTACCGACGCGGCACGCAACCGCGGATCAGTTCGGCGACGGCACGCACGTAGTCGCTCGCGGCCACCACTGGTCCCCGCGTTCCAGCGAGCTGTTGCTCTACCCAGCCTGACTGTTTCGGCGCCAGCGGATTGAGGCGGTTGGCGCGCTCGGCTTCGAGCCCGTCGCGGGCGAGCTCCGAGAAACTGGTCACGCTCCAGACGTTGGCGGCGATGCCCCAGTCTTTTTCCAGCAGCTCTTGCGCGGCAATTGATTCGCGCAGGATGGTGCCAGAGCCTAGAAGCTGCACTCTAGGAGTGAGCTTCGCACCTTCTTTGCATAGATACATCCCTTTGTTGATCTGCTCTTCAGTACCCGCCGTCAGCCCCTGCATAGCGTTGTTTTCATTGAGCAGCGTCAAGTAAATATTATCGTTGTCTTGTTTTTCGTCCATGCGTTTCAAGCCGTGGTGCAAGATCTCACCGACTTCA
>JANNWA010000153.1:0-2759 GCA_031408275.1 Pseudomonadota bacterium | reverse complement strand
GGGCCTTCGGAAGGCACAAACTCGCCCCAGGCATCAGCCCGGGAAAGACCTGGGAGGGCGTGGCGGGCGCACTTGCGGGCACCGTGATCTACGCTATCATCTGCGCCACGGCATCGCCCCCGCTGACGGCGATCGTGCAAGGCAATTCGTGGCTCGCGTATTTCGGATTCACTGTATTGCTCTGCGCCGTCAGCATCGTGGGTGACTTGTTCGAGTCGTCGATAAAACGGCAGGCAATGGTGAAGGACAGCGGAAATCTTCTCCCGGGGCATGGCGGCGTTCTGGACCGCATTGACAGCATGACCTCCACGCTCCCGGTGGCCGCGTTGATCTTCTACCTGGCGGCGGGCCGCACATGAGCGGCGCCGGGCAGCGGGCCTTGGCGATCCTTGGCGCAACCGGTTCGGTTGGTCGCAGCACGCTTGACGTGATTCCCAGGCATCCGGACGAATACAGGGTGCACGCTTTGACAGCACACACGTCTGCAGAGGAGCTGGTGCGGCTTTGCATTCTTCACCAGCCGCGGTATGCCGTCCTTTCAGGGCGGAAAGAAGACACTGCCCTGCGCCGCCAGCTGCGGGAGGCGGGCTGCCCAACGGAACTGATTTTCGGCGAGCAAGGCCTCCTCCAGGTGGTCGAGGAATCGGACACGGTCATGGCGGCGATCGTGGGTGCCGCCGGCCTTGCCCCGACCATCCATGCGGCACGGCTGGGAAAGCAGGTGCTGCTCGCCAACAAGGAAGCTCTCGTCATGGCGGGGCCGGTCTTCATGCGTGCAGTACGCGAAGCACAGGCCCTTCTCCTGCCCATCGACAGCGAGCACAATGCAATTTTCCAGTGCCTGCCGACGGACGCCTCTGGGCGCGCCAGGGTTTCGGAGGTGCGGCGCATCCTGCTGACCGCATCGGGCGGTCCGTTCAGGACGGCACCGCTGGAGCGATTGGCAACGGTCACTCCGGACGAGGCGTGCGCGCACCCCAACTGGTCCATGGGGCGCAAGATTTCGGTCGATTCGGCGACCATGATGAACAAGGGCCTCGAGGTCATCGAAGCGCGGTGGCTTTTTGATGTCGAGCCGTCGCGCATCGAAGTGGTGATCCACCCGCAAAGCATCATCCACTCGCTGGTCGACTATGTAGATGGCTCGGTGATCGCCCAGTTGTCGAACCCGGACATGCGAGTGCCGATCGCGCACGCGCTTGCCTATCCGCGTCGGATGGTCTCCGGCGCAAAGCCGCTTGACCTGTCGGCGATCGGCCAGCTCACCTTCGAGCCCCCGGAGCTGAAACGCTTTCCATGTCTCGGTCTTGCATTCGCGACGCTGCGGGCGGGCGGCACCGCGCCGGCCATCCTGAATGCGGCCAACGAAGTGGCCGTCGATGCTTTCCTGAACGGCCGCCTCGGGTTCACTTCGATCGCCGAGGTGATCGAAGAGGTGCTCGGACAGCTTGACGTCGGTCGTGCTGACGACCTCGATGCGGTTATGGCAGCCGACCGGAGCGCGCGTGCCTGCGCGGTGAAGTGCATCACGAGTCGGATGGAGCGCGCGGCATGATGCTCCTGCAAACGATCGCTGCATTTGTTGTGGCGCTCGGGGTACTTATCATCGTGCATGAATACGGGCATTACTTCGTGGCCCGGTGGTGCGGGGTAAAGGTGCTGAGGTTTTCGGTCGGCTTCGGGCGCCCGCTGCTCGTCGCCAGACGCGGGCCGGATCGGACCGAATGGGTGCTCTCTGCGATTCCCTTCGGTGGCTACGTCAAGATGCTCGACGAGCGGGAGGGGCCGGTGGAGGCGGCCGAAGTCGGGCGGGCATTCAATCGCAAGAGCGTCTGGAGGCGCATCGCGATAGTGGCAGCAGGGCCGGCGTTCAATTTCCTGTTTGCGATTGCGGTCTATTCCGGTTTGTACATGCACGGGCTGCCGGAGGCACGCCCCGTGGTGGCGGAGCCAGCGGCCGGCACCATTGCCAGGAGCGCTGGAGTTCGCGCAGGCGATACGGTGCGGCGCATCGATGATCATGCTGTCGCCACGTGGCAGGAACTCCGCTGGCGCCTGCTTCAGGGGGCGCTGCAAAGGCAGATACTTGCTGTCGAAGTGCTGAGCGCAAAGCAGGAAATCTCGATCCTGAAGGTTGACCTCAGTGGCCTATCCGGGGATGACGTCGAGAGCGACCTGCTGGAGAGGCTGGGGTTCCGGCTCAACCGGCCCCGGCTGGCGCCTGTGCTTGGCAAGGTAATGCCCGGCAGTGCGGCGGAGGCGGCCGGGCTGCTTCCTGGCGACCGCATCGCGGTCGCTGACGGTGAGCCCATCGAAACCTGGGATGCCCTTGTTCAGGTAATCCGTGTCAGGCCCGGCAAGCCCACCAGCCTGACCGTGGACCGGGCCGGTCAGAAACTCGTGGTCGCAGTAACGCCGGACAGCGCCAGCGCAAACAATGAGCGCATCGGGCGAATTGGCGTGGCGCCGGAAGTGCCCGCCGAGCACGCAGACCAGATTTTTGTGCATATCAGGTATGGACTTTTCGAAAGCGTCGGCAGGAGCGTCGCGAAGACCTGGGACATTTCCGTGTTCAGCCTCAAGATGCTCGGCAAGATGCTAGCCGGCCAGATTTCATGGAAGCACCTTTCGGGGCCGGTCACGATCGCCGACTTCGCCGGGCAGTCCGCACAGCTCGGGTGGCTGTCCTATGTCACTTTCCTCGCCCTGATCAGCATCAGCCTTGGCGTACTGAACCTGCTCCCTATTCCGCTCCTTGA
>JANNWA010000152.1:0-2968 GCA_031408275.1 Pseudomonadota bacterium | reverse complement strand
TCGGCTGGCACGAGGCGCGGATCCCGACCATCGCGCAAGCGGTGCCGCGCGGCGGCTTTGCCTGGGTCACGCGGCGCCTGCGCGAAGCAGTGAAGCTGCCGCTCATCGCATCCAACCGCATCAACGCGCCGGAGATCGGCGAGGACATCATCGCGCGCGGCGACGCCGACATGGTCTCGCTCGCGCGCAGCATGCTGGCCGACGCCGAGTTCGCCAACAAGGCCAGGGCGGGCGACCGCGCCGGGATCAACATCTGCATCGCCTGCAACCAGGCGTGCCTCGACCATATATTCTCGGGGCAGTTCGCCTCGTGCCTCGTGAACCCGCGCGCCGGGCGCGAGACCCAGCTCGCGTACCTGCCGGTCGCGAAGAAGAAAAACGTAGCCGTGGTGGGCGGCGGACCGGCTGGCCTCTCGTGCGCCTCGATCGCCGCGGAGCGCGGCCACGCCGTCACGCTGTTCGAAACGGCAAACGAGCTCGGCGGCCAGTTCAACCTCGCCAAGCGGATCCCCGGCAAGCAGGAGTTCGCCGAGAGCGTCGCCTACTACGCCGAGCGCATGAAGCGGGCCGGCGTGACGCTGAAGCTCGGCCAGCCTGCGACCGACGCACAGCTTGCGAAATTCGACGAGGTCGTGCTCGCCACCGGTATCCATCCGCGCACGCCCGCCATCCCCGGCATCGACCATCCCAAGGTCGCCGGTTACGTGGATGTGCTGCAGGGCCGGGTGGCCGTGGGCAAGAACGTGGTGATTCTCGGCGCAGGCGGGATCGGCTTCGACGTGGCCCTCTACCTGCTCGAAAGAACCGGCCACTCCCAGACCGACCCGAAGGCCTTTGCCGCTCACTGGGGCATCACTGCGGCCGCGGACGCGCCCGGCGGGCTCGACCCCAAGGGCCCGGAGACGTCGCACCCAGCGCACCGCATCACGATGCTCAAGCGCTCCGACACGGCCTTCGGCAAGACGCTGGGCCTGTCGACCGGCTGGGTGCACCGGATCGAACTCGCGCGCAACGGCGTGGCGATGATCAAGGGCGTCGCGTACCGCCGGATCGACGACGAGGGCGTGCACATCACGGTCGACGGCAAGGAATCCTGCGTCCCGGCCGACACGGTCATACTGTGCGCGGGCCAGGATCCGCGACGCGAGCTGCTGGCCGCGATCGAAGGCCGGGGCGGCAAACCGCACCTGATCGGGGGCGCGCGGGAAGCCGGTGAGCTGGACGCGAAGCGGGCGATGCTGGAGGGCGCGCAACTGGCTGCCGCCCTGTAGATTTGTTTTCCTAAAACGGCATAACAACTGACACGATAGCGGCCACCGTAAACGACTTTTTAAACTAAATGTTTTAAATTGTTCCCGCCAATCAATCCGGACTTCGCCATGAATGCCTTGCCCGCCCAAGCCCCGACCCTGTCCGCCGCCGAGGCCCGCGCGGTGCTCGACCGGGTGGCGAAGAACATCGAGCGTGTGCTGCAGGGCCAGCACGCCTCCATCCGCAAGCTGCTTGCGGCTTTCTCGGCCGGCGGCCACGTCCTGATCGAGGACGTGCCGGGAACAGGCAAGACGACGCTGGCCAAGGCGCTGGCGCAATCGATCGGGGCGCCGTTTGCACGCATCCAGTTCACGCCGGACCTGCTGCCCTCCGACATCCTCGGCGTGTCGATCTACAACCCGCGCGAGCAGCAGTTCGAATTCCGCGAAGGCCCGGTGTTCACTAGCATCCTGCTCGCCGACGAGATCAACCGCGCCAGCCCGCGCACCCAGTCGGCGCTGCTCGAGGTCATGGGCGAGGCGCAGGTCACGGTCGAGGGACGCACGCAGAAGCTGGATCCGCTGTTCTTCGTCATGGCCACGCAAAACCCTGTGGAGTTCCGCGGCACCTACCCGCTGCCCGAGGCGCAGATGGACCGCTTTGCGATGCGCCTCTCGCTTGGCTACATCGACGCCGCGATGGAAGTGGCCATGCTCACCGCGCAGGAGCAGGTGCACCCGCTAGCCTCGATCGGCGCGGTGGCCAGCCACGCCGAAGTGCTCGGCGCGCGCGCCGCCGCGCATGCGGTGCGCATCGCTGATGAACTGAAGGCCTACATCGTGGCGCTGGCGCACGCGACCCGCGGGGCCGCATCCGTCCAACTCGGCTGCGGGCCGCGCGCCTCGATCGCCCTCACGCAGGTGGCGCGCTCGCTCGCGCTGATCGACGGCGAGTCGTTCGTGCGCCCCGAGCACGTGCGCGAGGCGGCCCAGAGCGTGCTCGCCCACCGCATCGTCCTGCAGCCGCAGGCCCGGTATGCGGGCGCGAGCGGCGCGTCCGTGGTCGCCGACGCGCTCGATACGGTCCCGGTTCCCGCCTAGGCCAGCCCGCGGTGCGGCGGCTCCACTACACGCTGCTTCGCCTGGTCTCCGCGTTCGACCGGTTCGTGCGGGAACGATTGACCGGCGCAGGCAAGCTCGCCGCCGTGAGCGCCTTCATGGCGGCGATCGTCGGGCTGGACACCCACCAGTCGCTCGCCTCGCAGGTCTTCGCGCTGCTGGCAGCCCTGCTCGCGCTGTCGGCGATCCTGAGCCTCATGTTCCGCGCGAAAGTCGCGGTGCGCCGCAACCTGCCGCGCTTCGCGACCGCGGGCGAGGAACTCAGCTATCGCATTTCGGTGGGTAATACGGGACCCAAGCCGCTTGCCGACCTGGAAGTGCGGGAGAGATTCGCCGATGCGCGGCCGAGCTTCGCTGAATTCCAGCGTGGGCGGGACCCGCGCGACGCGCAGCGCAATTGGGTGGACCGCAAGGGCGGGTACTTTCGCTGGCGCCACCTCATCGAGCGCCGGCTTCCGGAACGCTCCGAGGGGGGGGCGCTCGCCCTGATGCCACCGGGTGCGCACGCGGATGTGCGCGCGACCCTCGTTCCGCGCCGGCGCGGGGTGCTCTCCTTCGCCGGGGTCGATCTCGTGCGCCCCGACGTTTTCGGCCTGGCG